>NZ_JBIPMD010000088.1:0-11725 GCF_044369315.1 Silvanigrella sp. | reverse complement strand
ATTCTGGTAAATTTTGTTCAATAGATTTTATTGCTTCTATAACATCTTCTTTTTTAAATAAAACAAAGACACCTTTGCCAGCGGCTAAACTATCATATTTCAGAACACAAGGTAACGAAAATTCATTTGAATTTCCTATCTCTAGAAAATGATTTAGTTTTATTTTTAATTGATTCCAGCTTATTATTTCAGATTTTGCCGTTTGAACTCCAGCAGATTGAATCACTTCTTTGCATATAATTTTACTAGCCTCTAAGGAAGCGCAATTTAATGAAGGAGCTAAAACAGGAATATGATTTTGAGAACAATATTCTTCAATTCCTTGAGCAATAGGATTTTCAGGTCCAGCAATCACAAGTCCTACTTTATTTTCTTTAGCAAATTTTGCAATTTCTTGGACTTGTGTTGATGGGCATTCTGCATATTTTGCGGAATGCCAATTTCTTTTTCCTGCAGCACAAAAAACAGTATTTACTTCGGGCAATTTAGAAAAGGAAGAGTAAATAGTATAATCGCGCCCACCATTCCCAATGACAAGAATGTTTTCTGGCATGGTAGCTGAATTTATTGTTTCTTTAAATATTAGTTTTGATATTGGCCAAGAAACAAGATTTGTTTCACAAATTTCTTTAGGTTGTTTCTCTCCTACAAAAGTTTGAAACATTTCATTATATCGGCGCGAAATTTTTTGGGACAACTCTTCTGTTACTTTATGGTCTTTAAAGTAAGGGTGATTTGCAGGGTTTTCTTTATATTCTTCTGGTTTTCCTATTATTTTGATTAATTCTTCTCTTAAAAATTCTTTTGACATTTGTTTTGGTGCCAATAAATTTAACCCATTTGCAATCCAATAGCGAGAAGAATCGGGAGTGTGAACTTCGTCAACTAAAATAATGCGGTTTTGGTATAAACCCATTTCATATTTTGTATCTACTAAGATGAGACCTCTGATTAAAGCTTCTTTTTCACCAAAAAGAAAAAGTTCTATTGCTTTTTTTTCGACAAAACTCCAGTTTTCCTTTCCTATTATTTCGGAAGCTTTTTCACAAGAAATAGGGAGGTCATGTCCACTTTCTGCTTTTGTAGAAGGTGTAATAATAGGGGTGCTAAATTTTTGATTTTGAGTCATATTCTCAGGAAGTTTAATCCCATATTCCGAATAAACACCTGCAGCACCTTTTTCCTGATACAAGCGCCAAAGACTTCCCGTGAGATAAGATCTTACAATGATTTCTACAGGAAAAACTTTTGCTTCTTTAACTAAAACGTGTGTTTCGTCAAGACAGCCAATTAAATTGTTTTCAATAATATGAGATGTTTTATTAAAGTACCAAACGGATATCGCTTGAAGAATTTCAGCTTTTTTTTCAATTTGAAAAGGAAAAATATAATCAAATGCAGAGATACGATTGCTTGTTTCGATAATTCTGGTTTCATTATTTAAAAAAACACTATTTCTGACTTTTCCGATATAGATGTTTTTTATGGATGTCATATAGAATTCCTTAAAAATATTTTTGAATTTTTATTAAATTTTCATTCATTTGTTCAATTGGTATTTCTCCACCTGAAAAAATGGCTCTACTAAATGGAAAAATAATCTCATTTGGATGATTTTTACATTTTTCAATTACATTCCAGTCTGCATTTTGAGCACCAATTCCTGGTGATAAAATAGATAAATGGCTTTCTTTTATTTCATTTGAAAATAAAATATTTTCCCTATTTGCAGCAACAACAACGCCTGTTAATTTTTGTAACGAAGTTTCCCCTTGAAAAACATCGTTTCGAATTTCGGTGCAAGCTAAAAGTGTTTTTTTCCAATTGTCTTGAATAAAAGAAAGATGATTGGTGCTAGATTCACTTGTGGCACAAAGAACATAAACACGCCCTTTTTTACCCACATGTTTAGCACATTCTTCTAAGGACATTTGAATTGATTTTTCACCTAAAAAAGGGCTTATTGTAATGCCATGAGCTCCAATAGAATGAAAAACAAAATCGAGGTATGCCTTTAATGATGTCGAAATATCATTAAATTTTGCATCTAAAATAATGGTGTATTGTTTTTGAAAACGGGCAACAAGTTCTTCAAGTAAAAGTAAACCTTTGCTGCCGTAAGAAAGAAAAAAAGCCAATTGAGGCTTCATAATGCTGTCTTTTAAATTTCCAGAACAAAATTCAAGAATTTCCATATGCTTGTATACAGATTCACGAAAAGATTCAAAATCTTTATTTGTGGGATTGGGATCAACTCCAAGACAAAGTTTTACATTATGATTTTTTTTCATTTAAATCCTTCCTAAATCTTTCAGCAGCATTTATGTGTTCTTGGCTCTTATTTGAATAAGAAATAAAATGCCCCATTTTACGGTTTAATTTTGCCTCTTCTTTTCCATATAAGTATACATCAATAATTTCAGGATGATTTTTCCAAGTTGATAAGTTTAATTCACTTTTGTTACCTTGTGTGATCCAGGTATTGCCTAATAAATTTCCCATGCAGTAAAATCCAGGATTTAATTTTGGTTCGTGCAATGGAAGATCTAATAAAGCTCTTGCATGAGCATCATATTGGCTAATGTCACAGGCATTTCTGGATATATGTCCCGAATTGTGAGGTCTAGGTGCAAATTCATTTACATAAATAGAATAGCCATCACTCTCATGAAGTGAATTGTCTTTATTTTTTTGTTTCGTTATAAAAAATTCTGTTGTCAAAAGTCCAATAATATTTAATTTATTTGCGCAATTTTTAGCAATTTCTTTGAGTTTGATTTGGATATTTTCTGTCAATTTTGATGGAACTGTCGTGTTATAAAGAATATGATCTTTATGAACATTATCAAAAATAGGGAAACAGACAGAGTCTCCATCCTGATTTCGTGCAACGATACAACTTGCTTCATATTCAATAGCAATTTTTTCTTCAATGATAACGTCAACAAATTTTTCTTTCGTAAAAGAATTTTTAAAATTGTTGATATCAGAATCATTTTCAATGCTCCATTGACCCTTACCATCATAGCCACCTGTAGATGTTTTAATAATAAAAGGTTTAGGAAATGTAGGGAGAATTTGAATTAAATCTTCATGTGATTTTGCAAATGCAAATTGACAAACAGGAATGTTATTTTCTTTTAAAAATGTTTTTTCATAAAATCTATTTTGAGTAACGGTTAAAACACTTTCGGAGGGATATATTTTTTTCCCTGTTACTTTAACAAGGGATTCCAGAAGTTCCGTGGAAACATTTTCAAACTCATAAGTAACAACATCACATAGGGAAAAAAACTCTTTCAACTTATCAAAATCGTTCCATGAACCCTGAAAATGAAGAGGGGATCGATGAAATGAAGGAGAAGTTGGTTCAGGATCATAAAAAGCAACCTTGGCTCCATATTTTAAAAGGGATTCAGAGAGCATCCCTCCTAACTGACCACCTCCTAAAATTCCAATCGTTTTCATACCTCTTTTTTTCCTTGTTTTTTAAGAGATTTTAAATATTTTTCCTGAACGATTTCATTACCGTCAAGAGCTTTATCCGCTCTATTTTTGCGCCATTGAACTAGTTTTTGTGCTAAATTTTTATCATGTAAACAAAGAATTTGAATTGCAAATAAAGCTGCGTTTGTTGCACCTGCATTTCCTATAGCAAAAGTTGCAGTTGGAATGCCACCTGGCATTTGCACTATGGAAAGTAAACTGTCTAATCCATTTAATGATTTTGATTGAACAGGAACAGCTAAAACGGGGAGAGTTGTTAATGCACTTACCATGCCAGGTAAATGAGCCGCCCCACCAGCTCCTGCAATGATAACTTGGATCCCTTTTTTTGTCGCTGATTTTGCAAATTCAAACATGAGTTCGGGAGTTCTGTGGGCACTGATAACTTGAATTTCGTAGGGAATTTGAAATTCAATTAAAATTTCTTCAGCATGTTTTAAGGTTTCATAATCAGAATGGCTTCCCATGATAATACTGACACTATTTTTAGGACTCATTTAGATTGCTCCTAGTTTTTCAATACAACCTTTTTTTTGGGCAATTTCATCTTGGTAGTTTCCAGAAAAACATGCCGTACACCAGCCTCCATTTAAAGATTCTTCTTTCTTATTTAAAGAGGAAGTTTGAAAGCTTTGCATAACTTGAAGTAACTGGTTTTCAGATAAAAATTCTAATGTATTTGATTTTAAATATTCATTCATTTCAAGAGAAGTCATTACTTGCGCTAAAAGTTCTTTGCGTTTTGGGGTATCTATTCCGTAATAACATGGGTATTTAACAGGAGGGGAAGCAATTCTCATATGAACTTCTTTCGCTCCTGCTTCACGAAGGAGTTCAATAATTTTACGAGAAGTAGTTCCTCTAACAATACTGTCATCAATAACTATAATACGTTTGCCTTTTACAGTTTCTCTAACGGGATTTAATTTAAGTCTTACTTTAAAATTTCGCACGTTTTGAGTGGGCTCAATAAACGTTCGTCCTACATAGTGATTTCGAATCAATCCAATACGATAAGGAATTCCAGATGCTTTTGCGTAACCCATTGCCATAGGAACGCCGCTATCGGGGACTGCAATTACCATGTCAGCATCGACAGGATTATTTTTTGAAAGTTCTTCACCCATCGCAAAACGAGCATCATTTGCTAATATATTCCAAACAAGACTATCTGGTCTTGAAAAATAAACATGTTCAAAAATGCATTTTGAATGTTGTAATTTTCTATTTTGAAATTCTGTTAAGTTAAAAATGTTACTTTGTGTTAGTCCTGTTGCTAATTCTATTGATAAAATTTCACCAGGAGCTATATCTCGAACAAATTCAGCTCCAACTAAATCCATTGCACAAGTTTCGCTAGATAATACCCAACTTGGAATGCCATTTTCGTTTTTCATTTTACCTAAGGAAAGAGGACGATAACCGCAAGCATCAACAACGGCATAAAGATGAGTAGGCGTTAATACTAATAATGAAAAAGCTCCAGATAATTCTTCAAAAGAATGTTTTAATTTTTCAATAAAAGTAGTTTTGTTACTTCGTGCCATGATGTGTAGAATAAGTTCGGTATCTGCTGTGGCTTGTAAAATAGCACCTGAATTTTCAAGAAAAGTTCGAATTTCTTCAGAATTTACGATATTGCCATTATGAGATAAAGAAACAGGAATTCCGCCAATACGAGCTGTAATGGGTTGCACATTAGCACCAATATTACCACCTGCAGTACTGTAACGAACATGTCCTATTGCATTGTTTCCTTCTAGTTTTAAAAGATCATTCTCTTTAAAAACGTCAAAAACAAGGCCTGTATTTCTATGTGTATTTATAATTTTTTCATTTGTAGTTGAAATCCCTGCACTCTCTTGACCGCGATGCTGAAGAGCAAAGAGGCCAAGATAAGCAATTTTTGAAGCATTTTCTGCGTTTGTAACTCCAAAAACACCGCACATTAGATTGTTTCCTTATTTGCACAAGATAACGTTTCAAAATATTGTTTTAAAGATTGCGAATATTTAGCGTAAACATTGTCAAAATTAAATAAAGGCATTGAAATTTCAGAGTCTTTATGTTTGAGTTCCGCAATTTTATTTACATTCAAGTTTAAAAATTCTTGATTCATGAAAATATCTGCTTTTTCTTTGGAATCAAAGCCAACTATAAATCCCATGTTACCTTCCGCAAAAAGTGTTTTTGTAGAAGTTTTCCAAGTTTGGCTAGAAAGATCTAAAGCACTTTTTGATTTTAAGGATAGTGAAATTAAAGAACCAATTAAGCCACCATGTCCAACAGGCACTGTAATTTTAGGACTTAATTTTTGGATTGTATTTAAAATACATTGCCATAATTCTTTTTCATTTGTCAAAACAAGTTTCGGACAATTGGAGTTCTCACCACCAAGTAACCAAGCAGTTTGAGATGCTTCATAGCTTGAATTTTCAAAAGCATCTTTAATGGAAATATGATAAAGAAACACAGATTTCTCATTGGATTTTTCAAAAAAGCGATGAGGTAAGGAGTCTAATGGTACTTTACTGAAATCATCTACTCTTCCTACTATGCCAAGCATGGGAGTTGGAGGAATAGGGCGGCCTGAAGTTTGGTTATTTAAACTTACATTTCCACTTACTATAGGAATATGTAGATGTTTCGCTACAATATTAATTCCATCAACCGCATCGGAGATTTGGCGCATGACTTCGGGAGAGCGTGGACTACCAAAGTTTAGGCAATCTGTCATTGCTAAAGGAACAGCTCCCGATGCAATTATTTTACGAGCAATTTTTAAGGCAGATAATCCAGAACCATCAAAAGGATTTAATTCTACCCAACGTTCTTCACATCCACCTGCAATAGCGGCTCCCGTTTTTGTTTTGTTACCTTGTGAATCGACTTCTTGAGCATATTCTGGTAAACGAACAATACCAGCGGATGCGGATTGTAAAGAACCTACAGCTGCAATTGTGTTACCTTGAACGGTAGAACAATAATTATGATATACCGGTGATCTGCTTGCATTTGTTGGATGAGAATAAAGTTTTGAAATTAATTTAGGATATTTTTCAATAAAATTTTCTAAATTTAAATTGGATAAAATATCTTTATGAGCTTCTTTGTTTTCTGCATTTAAAGATAAGGAAAGATTTTTAGAATGATTTTCTCCATCCCAAGAATTTTCACATGTTTCGTTTTTAATGACTTTATGATTATTTAAATATTCTTCTTTATTTTGAATTGGCCATTCGTATCTTGGAATATCTTCTACTAAAATATTTACTGGGGTTGCCGTAACAATTTTGTTATCAAAAATACAAGTAAATAATCCTGTATAATTTACCTTACCGACAACAGCATATGAAATATTAAATTTTTCAAGTTCATTTAAAACGGCATCTATATTGTTAGGTGAAACAGCGCACAACATACGCTCTTGTGATTCACTTAATAAAATTTCCCAGGCTTGCATATTGCTTGCTCTTTGTGGAACTTTATTTAAATCGATGGCAACACCGCATCCTGAACGCCCAGCCATTTCGACAGAACTTGATGTTAACCCAGCGGCTCCCATATCTTGTAAACCAACCGTTAATTTTTTTTCAATTAAAGATAATGTGGCTTCAAGAAGTACTTTTTCAGCAAAAGGATCACCAACTTGAACAGTTGGTTTTAAAGCGGCACCTGTCCCTGAAAACTCAGAGCTGCTCATGGTTGCTCCATGAACACCATCTCGACCTGTAGCTGAACCAAAATAAATGAGAACATTTTCTTTTTCTGGAAAAAGAGTTTCGTTTACTTCTGGTATTACTTCGTTTGTTACTTTAATTTTAGGAAGAACTTGTTCTGCTTTCTTTTTAAGTGGAACAATTTGTTCTTCACTCGCTTCAGAAAGAATTCCTCTAAATATTTTGTCTTTATGTATAATTCCAGCATTAAAAGCATTTACTAATATATTTTTGCTATAATTATGATGAAAACTGATATCGCCTGTAACAGTAGGAACGCCAACGGAATTTCCGTAATCTCCAATTCCGCGAACGGTGTCACGAATGAGCCTTGCATTCCACGTTCCTTCTCCAAAACGCAAGCAATTTAAACTTGCAATTGGATAAGCGCCCATACAAAAAATATCTCTTAAAATGCCGCCAGCCCCAGTTGCGGCACCTTGATAAGGTTCCAAATAACTTGGGTGATTATGTGATTCCATTTTAAAAGCAATGCCATAATTTTTATTAATAGCTACAACGCCCGCATTTTCACCAGGACCTTGAATAACCCAAGGTTCTTCTGTGTGAAAACGTTTTAAGTGAACTCGCGATGATTTATAAGAGCAATGTTCACTCCAAAGGGCACCACATACGGCAAGTTCTTCGTAAGATGGCAATCTGCCAAGCTGTTTGCAAAACGTTTTCAATTCTTCTTCATTTAAACCGAATTGAATTGCTTGTGTTAAAAACTCTTTTGTTATGAGGGATGTATCAAACATCTTAGCTCACTCCCCTGTTTATATTTTCAGAAAATTTTTCTAGTGGACTACCAGCTTTTATTTTGATTTTTCTGGATTGGGAAATCCCAAGTAAGAAAAGAAGTCCTTCCGTACCACCCACAAAACTATCTGAAGCGCGTTCAGGATGCGGCATCATACCAAAAATTGTTCCTGATTCGTTTGTAATTCCTGCAATGGATTTATAGCTTCCATTTTCATTGTGATTGTAATAAACAATCGCATTTTTTTCTGCATTTATTTTGTCTGTTTCGTTAAGAGGCGGAAGCCAATTTCCCATTCCACAAGACATAGGAATTAAAAATTCAGTAGAAAACGTTTTTTTTACATTTTCTAAATTTTTAGGACTGAATTTTGGAATCCAAACACATTTATTTTCAGTGTTACTTAAGTCTAAAAAACTGGGATCAATTTTTATTGAAACAGGAAAATGGTGATGCTGACGAGTGATATTTTTTATCAAAGCACCAGGAAGTAGACCTGTTTCACATAAAATTTGAAAACCATTACATATTCCTAAAATGGGAATATTTTCTTTAGATTTTTCTTTTATGAATGCCATTTCTTTCGTGCGTGAAGCAATGGCTCCCGCTCTTAAATAATCTCCGTAGCTAAATCCACCTGGAATAAAAATAGCGTCAATTTCATTCGCCGTAAGCGAAGAATGTTTTTCTAAATCTAGAAATTCAGCTTCGGTATCTAAGTTATTTGAAATCCATAACAAAGATTCTTTTTCACAATTAGTTCCAGGAAAAACCGGTATTAAGGTTTTTTTCTTCATTGGACGACCTCAACCTTATACTGCTCGGTAACAGGATTATGCAAAACCTCACAAGCATATTTATTTATGTTTTCTGGGGAAGCATCACCAGCCATGCGAATAAAGAAGGACTTTTGTTGACGCAAGCTGATCACGGCGTTGCCAGAGAGCTTCATATCGTTTGCAATTGTTTTTGCCTCGGTGTCAAGCACATCAGGAAGAAGTTCTACTGTTACTTTAATTACTTTTTGAAGTGATGGAACTTTTTGATTAACTTGTTCTGTCTTTTTACGGTTAAATTCTTCAGGAGTGATTCCAAAAACACGTTTAAAAGTAACAGGAGCGGAACTAATGTAACGATCTGTTTCAAAAAGAGCTGAAATTGTTTTGCTTCCTACAATTTCACAAACTTTTTTATTCGCAAGAAGATCATCTAAAAATTGTTTTTGGGCAACTCCAGATGTAGTTACTTTTGCAGAGATATTTAATGCAATAGATTGAACAAGTTCATAGGCTTCGGTACGATTCATTCCGCTTGATACAAGGGCTGTTAATACACTTTGGCTTGCCCACAATCCACCAGTTCTCCAAAGAGTCGCATTCATGGCTTCGGGGCGAATTTGCATGCCTTCAATTAAAGAAGCGCAACGGGAGATCATAAAATCGGCAGTTACGAAAATATCTGGAAGAGCCATACGTTCTACGCTACTATGTGAAATATCTCTTTCATGCCATAGCGCTACGTTTTCAGATAACATTCCAGCAAAACCACGTATTGTGCGAGCTAAACCACAAAGGTTTTCGGCAAGAATAGGGTTTTTTTTGTGAGGCATTGCAGAGCTGCCTTTTTGTTTTTTACCAAATGGCTCTAAAACTTCACCAAGTTCAGTACGTGCCCAATGACGAACGTTTGTGGAAAAACGATCTACAGCGTTGGTTGCTGCTAAGATAGCGCTAGCAACAGCAACAAGGCGATCCCTTGGAATGACTTGGGTGGCAACAAGTTCAGGTTCTAATTCTAATTTATTTAATACTGCCATTTCAAACTTTGGACTTAATTGAGAATATGTTCCCACAGCTCCTGAAAGTTTTCCAAAGGACATTAATTTTTGTGCATCTAAAATTTCGTGATGCGCTCTTTGAAATTCAGCAAAATGGCTAGAAAGAACTTGGCCAAAACTCATTGGTTCGGCATGAATTCCATGGGTCCGGCCAATGCAAACCGTATTTACATGAAGAAAAGCTTGGTTTGTTAAATTTTCTCTAAGTTTTTGAAGGGTATTTGAAATAATTTGAAGGGATTTTCGTGTGCGGAGGGAAAGGCTTGTGTCTAGGACATCGGAACTCGTTAGTCCTTTATGCAGAAAATGTCCTTTGTCTCCCATAGCGTCACCAACTTCAGATACAAAAGCAATAACATCATGGCCTGTTTCCTGCTCTCTATTAAGAAAGTCAGATGGTTTTTTGCTCTTTAAAGCAGCGTCAAATACGCTTAAAACCTCAATAGGGGCTTCACCTGAATCGACAAGAGCAGAGAGGTGAGCTTTTTCAACTTCAGCCCAAGATGCATATTTGGCATCTTCGGTCCAGATAGCTTTCATTTCTGGGCGGGAATAACGTTCAATCATGATGCAAACCTCCGGTTATTTATGTCTGTTCACACGGTCAGTTTCTCTTAGAAAAAAATATTCCCTTATACAAGTACAATTATTAAAAATAGATAAATTTTAAAGAGATAAAGGGGGTTACCAGCTTAAGCCCACATCTAAAAAAAGCATTAAAATAAAACCAAAAATAAATCCTGTGGTTGCTTTGGATTCATTCCCGGATCGATGTAATTCTGGTATCATTTCTCCGCATATCACATAAAGCATGGCGCCTGCGGAAAGAGCCAAACCTGCTGGAAGGAGCGAGTTTGAAATTGTTGTTGCAAGACAGCCTAAAAGCGCTCCAAAAGATTCAGCAAGACCTGCTATTAAAGTAGCATTTATAGCGTATTTATTAGAATATCCGTAAGCTTTTAAAGATAAAGCAACAACAAGTCCTTCTGGAATGTCCTGAAGAGCAATTCCAATGATTATGGGCAAAGCAATTTTTACTTCGCCGCTTCCTAAGCCAACACCTACAGCAAGACCTTCTGGGAAATTATGAATTGTGATTGCTAAAATAAACAACCAAATTCGTTTTAATGCTTTACTTTCGCCGCCTTCTTTTCCTTTTAAAAAATGTTCGTGAGGAATTTTTTTATTAAGGTAACTTATTCCAAAACTACCTAAAAAAACAAATAAAGCAATGTAACTTGCAACTGTTAATTTATTTGTAAATTTAATTTCGGCTAAAGTAATAGCAGGATTTATAAGTGAAAAACAAACAGCGCCAAGCATAACACCAGCGCTTATACCCATTAAGATATCTCTTGTTTTGGTTGAAATATTTTTTAGGAAAAAAATGGGCAATGCCCCAAGACAAGATGCTAAAAAAGTAACAGTGGTACCTATTAATATGATATTTATAAAGGAATGTGTATCTAGTATCACTTTTTTAATTTATTCCTTATTACATTTATTTATTTTCATATTTTTTTAACCACAGTATCTTAAAAAACCAAGAATAAAACAAGAGCATTAAAGTGAGCTGAGTCCTTTTACAATAGAAGTTAGCTTCATAACATCATGAATTTTATTTCTTGAAACTCCTAAATCCATAACTGCTTTTTCATGTGAAATGACACATTTTTCGCAGCTATTTAAAATACTAATTGCAAGTGAGATAATTTCAAACTTTTCTTTTCCCATAAATGGTTTTGCAAGTGCATTCATTCTTAAACCTGGCGAACCATATTCTGTAGAAGCGTTAGAATCATTTTTTTCAGAAAAAAATCTAAACTTATAATGCCAGTTAAGAGTTGAGAAAGATATTGTGAAGATTGAAGAAATAGCTCCAATTTGTTAGTTAATTGT
>NZ_JBIPMD010000292.1:0-3553 GCF_044369315.1 Silvanigrella sp. | reverse complement strand
TTTTAGAATACTCTTCATAATATCGTTTTAA
Source organism: Silvanigrella sp. (assembly GCF_044369315.1). Classification (NCBI taxonomy): domain Bacteria; kingdom Pseudomonadati; phylum Bdellovibrionota; class Oligoflexia; order Silvanigrellales; family Silvanigrellaceae; genus Silvanigrella; species Silvanigrella sp. The sequence continues at coordinate 3,522 of NZ_JBIPMD010000292.1, read as the reverse complement.
AATCTGGACAGCATGACCTGCAGCAATGGCAAGTATTAAAATTGGGGTACAGGCATTAAATACATCAAATGGTTCATGCATCATTCCTAATAAACCAGCAGACCAAACTACGGCTAATAAAGCGGTAACAAGCGGTAGAATGAGAGCTTGTTTTGTTCGAAAAGCTTCGTAATGAATCAAACCAATTATAAAAAGAGAGAGGGGAAATAAAAAAATCATTCGTGAAGAATATTTTTCAAGTAAACCTAAATACATTGCCATACCTGAAAGATAGATTTGGACATTTTCATCACGCTCAGGTTGAACAGTTTCTTCTACAAAGTTTTTAATTTCTAAAAAACCATTTTTTGGAAATTTAAACTCAGCGATAATTAATGTTGTTTTTTCATCATTTGAAACGATAAGGTTTTTATAAACTGGATTATTATCAATTGCTTTTTTTAAATCAAGGAATCCTTTGTCATCCATAGGAATTTTATGGATAAGTGGTTTAACGATCATCCCTTCGGAATAACCTTCAATATTTTTTGTTTTTTTAGAGGTTAAGCTTGTTATGTTTGTTCTTACAGCTAAAGGAGAATTTTGAATTTTATTCGTGATATTTTTTACTTTTTCTAAAATATTTTTTTGAAAAATAGTGCCATTTTGAGGCCTCAATCCAATGACAACTGTAACCTTGTTGCCAAAAATTTTTTCAATTAAATTTTGAGTTACAATCATAGGATGAGTTTGTGGAAGAACAGAGTCGGGATCTATTATGATATTTAGAGATTTTAACTGATAAATAAAAAATAATGTTATAATACCAGTCAGAAACAAAACTATATTTCTATGTTTTATTATTTTAGAAATATAATTAAACATTATTTACCCTTTTTTATTTTATAAATTTTGATAATTTGAAATATAGTAATATCCCATCTTGGAACTTTTTTTTTGTATTCGGTGTATAAAGCACCAAATTTAGAATATAATAATTTTTCTTCGGGTATTATTTGAAATATTGTTATATAAATATAAAAAATAAATGGTATGATCCAAGGGCTTAAATTTCCTAAAATAAAAGCCAATCCAAATAAAGAAACAAGAAATCCTAAATAAATTGGATTTCTTGTATACTGAAAAACTCCTGTAGTGACTAACTTACTAGTCAAATGAAGTTCTGTTGGGCTTATTGTTGTTTTATCTTTTTTTAGTTGGATTATTGAAATAAATATAATAAAAATTCCATTTACTATAAAAATAAAGCCTAATAAGTTCCAAGGAAAAAGCAAAATTTTCTTAATTGGGAAATAAATATTTAAAATATACATTATTACCGATAAAATAATGAAAATAATTGGAGGAGGTATTTTGGTTTCTAGAAATTTAATATTCATAATGCTTAATTTATATATGTTATAATTTCAAAAAGTCTTTCTTGAAAATCATATTAAATTAAAAATTCACAGTCAAAAAAAAAATTTTGACATAAGGATCTATTTATTTTTCTTTAGGGGTCAATTTTTAAATAAAATAACGGTGGCAATCGCATATTCTTCATGATGACTTAAGGAAACATCGAATTCATCTAATTCTAATGTAGCTAAAATTTTTTTTATATTCTCTGTAATATTGATAACAGGTCTTCCGTTTGTTTCATTTTCAATCCAAATTTCCTTTGGACTCACTCCATTGGCATAGAGTCCTGTTCCAAGCGCTTTTGCAAAGGCTTCTTTGGCAGCAAAACGAGCTGCATAGGATGCTGTTCTTCCTTTGACCTTGCTTTCACAGTAGGCAATCTCATTGGGATGAAATACTTTTTGAATGAAATTTCCTACAGTTAACGATTTTTCAAAACGAGGAATATGGACCAGATCATTACCTGTGCGCATTTTTTTTGCCATTTCTAAGCTTGTCCCACTTTCTTGTTTGAATTATAATTAAAATCAAATCATTTCCTAAAATTGAAATGAGAAGGAGCCCAAATGCCAAACCATGATGATTTGACCTCAATTTTTGAAGCCACGACTCAAAAAAAACTTTTTGATCAGCGCATTGTCATTCTTTCAGAAGCTATCCATGCTGCATCTGCTAAAAGAGTCATTGAACAATTATTCGCCTTAGAAGCCGCTGATGCAACTAAGGAAATTTGGTTATTCTTAAATAGCCCTGGCGGTGAAGTCAACTCAGGCTTTGGAATATATGATACCATTCGTTTTGTTCGCCCTGAAGTAAAAATTATCGTAACAGGACTCGCAGCCAGTGCAGCCACCGTTGTTTTACTAGCTGCAGAAGCAAAATACCGTTATTCTATGCCAAATTCACGATTATTAATTCATCAACCATTAATTGGTGGAAGTATCCAAGGTCAAGCATCAGATATTGAAATTCATGCAAAAGAAATTTTAAAAACTCGTGAAAAAATTGCAGAACTTTATACAAAAGAAACAAAACAACCTATAGAGCGTGTCCGCAAAGATATTGAGCGAGATTATTGGATGACAGCTCAAGAGGCTCTTGAATATGGTCTAATTACTAAAGTAATTTCTTCTTGGAATGAAGTAAGATAATTTCTTTAACAAAAGACAATTAAAACAAAATTCTAATTGTCTTTTTATTTATTTTTCAAAGAAAAATAAATTACCTTTCTAAAGTAACAATCCCGGAATCCTCAATAAAAATACTTTCATCTTTTAAAAGAATTCCGCTGCTATTTATTTTTTCAGCTTCAATTAAAAGCCAAGCTGTTTTAAAAGCAGCTTCTTTATAAGAAAGTCCTTGATTTCTAACATTTGAAATGCAGTTTCTTTCAGATTCTTTTTTTCCTTTTTTAGGATTCCAAGTTAAATAAATTCCTAAACTATCTGGAGAAGAAAGCCCGGGCCGCTCTCCAATAAAAATAATTGAAGCTTGGCTTTGTAACGCTTCCCCAATTTCATCGCTTAATGCAACACGAGCTTGTTGAGCAATAATAATAGGATTTAATTTAAATTTTGTATTTTGCAGTGCCTGATTTAATTCGAATAATAATGGACATGCATTGATATTTATAGCTGTTGCAGAGAGGCCATCACCAAATATAATTGTAATATTTCCTTTTTCTATATTTTTCTCTTTTAAAAACGTCATGGAATTTTCAGAAAGCTGTCTGCCTAAATTAGGGTTCATTAAATATTCTTTTTTATTTATTGCTTTACTATTTACAATAAAAGATTCGAAATGGTTTTCTAATAATAATTGTTGAATTTTATTTATATCAAGTTCTCTATATATTGCATCTTTTGCAAGAGCATGTGACATTCCAAATTTTAATAACTCATGTGTGGGTAAGCTATTTCCTGTTCTACCAAGAGCAATTCTTGCATCTGTATGTTCTTTGAAAGAACTCCAAATATCTTTTTTAATAATATTATTTTTATTGGTAGGTAGAGACATGACTTTTATTTCCTTTCAAATAAAGTAATTCATTGCCATGAAACCCCTGCAGAACCGGACTTGTAGTTTTCCCACATCCGGCTCCCAGAGATGATATTCATTGCG
>NZ_JBIPMD010000291.1:0-3567 GCF_044369315.1 Silvanigrella sp. | reverse complement strand
TACAATCGTGTTAGAAAGCATTCGTCGAATGGATATCTGTCTCCAGTTATATTTGAAATAACTAGACCAATGAAAAAGGTCGGTTAATTGTGTCTATAAAATTGGGGGAAGATCAAACTGTTTTATTCTTTCAATTTCATCTTCTGTTGTAATAAAAAAATACTTAGGAGCATAATCTATTTTTTTTTCTTTATGTAATTTCCAATATCCAGGAACTTCAATTCTTTTTCCAGTAGAATCTTTTGCCCAACGCCATATTTTATAATTTTGTGAGCTTGTACAAGCTACTTGTGTTTTTGATTGAGAAAAAGAGGTATTTGAACAAAAAACAATCGTAATTAATATAAAAAATTTAAGTATATTCATTTTTTAATGCCTCGATATTTAAATATATTTTTTTTTAAATTATTTTTCTCCCATTTTAATAAATAGAGGAGAGCTATGAACAGGGAGATAAGGAGGAGGTTGATAGATACTGCAGATTTTAATAATTTTATATTTACATTTCTTGTATTCTCCAGAAGCAAAACTATTTAAGCTAATTAAATTTAATGCTAATAGAATAAAGCTAAGAGTTTTTTTCATTTTAACCTCTATTTAATTTTAATAAATTATGAATTGTAGACTCTAATTTGATAATACAATTTTATATTAATGTCAATCAAATTATGAATGCCTAGTATGAAGTTCTATGGTAACGCCACATAATAAATAAAATATCAAACAAGTTGTCACTTTAAAAAATAGAAAATGATTAGATAAAATTTTATTTCTAGGTAAAAAAATTTTTTAATAAATTCTTAAAACATCCAACCAATTTTAATTATATTCCAAAATGGTAGTGTTTTTGACCTAAAATAATCACCAAAATTATCTCGTATTTGTCTTTGAAAATCTTGGTAAGCATAAGAGTTTGCAACAAGAGAATATTGTTTTTGGTCTGTCGTTAAAATTTCGCTCCAAAAATTTTCATTTCCTGACGTCACTGGAATTTGAACTCCAAGTTCCGTCCCCAATGTAAAGCCGTTGTCAAAAACAGACATCCAACCTATTTGAGGTGCAAAATAAACAGTATCTACCGTTAAATGAGCTCTTAAAGGAACACACGAATTGTCATTACCAAACTGACCAATATATTCACAAGCCTCCACTGTTGCTTGCAAATGTCTAAATCCTAAAGCTGTGCCTATAAATAGAGAGCCAAAAAAGGGATAAATAACAACTCTTCCTTCTAAATGTTGGATATTTCCAGAAGTATCTTGAATGGGAGTGTTATTATTATTGTGATTTATTCTATTCTCTAAACTAGGATAATTTTTTAAATTAAAATTACTAATACCACCATAACTTGCACTTATTCCTAAAAATTGAAAAAGTCGTGCTTCTGCTCCAATTGAAAAAAATTGAAAAAAGCCAAAACTTGCCATGGGGCCTATTCGAAAAAATTCACTATCTTCATTTTTTCCTTCAATAGGAACAATAGGCTCAGGAGTAGATGGTTTTGAATCATTTTCTTCTTCTTTTTCCTCATCAACTGGTGGTTGAGGGGTATCGAAACCTTCCGGTAAAGTAACTTTTAATGCTTCTATTAATTCAGGAGTAACAGGTTCTGGTGGAGGTGGAGGTTTGTCACCTTCTATTTTTCCCCATTGATTCTCTTTTACTTCTTGTACAACTTCGGGAGTTGATGGGTTACTTAGTTCTACTTTTCCGGTTGTTACTACCAGTTGAGTTTCTGTTGCATTTTCTGGGGCTACAATAAATCCACCCGTGCCTCGAACTCCCATTACAGCATTTGATGTTTTATATTTAACATCATTATTTATATTTTTATCTGGTTTTACGAAAAATCTAATTTTTCCTTTTATATTTTCAAAAATACTTTTTAAACTTTTTTGATCAGATTCTAAATCAACTTTATATTCCTTAATATTTAATTCTGATTTTTCATAAAGAATGATATCAGCACCATCAAAAAATATAATTTTAACAAGGGCATTTTCTTTTGTTCTTATTGTATCAGAAGGATGAACAAGGTCTCCTTTTTTTAATTCTACTGTTTCTTTGCCGTCAAAAAGATCGGCTTTACCTATAATATTATCAATTTTCCCAACTTCATCTTGGGAATAAGCCTTTAATATATTGAAAGACGTTAAAATAAAAATTAAAAATATTTTAATTAAGCTTTTATTTTTAAGCAATTTTAACTCCATAAACAATATTTTCTGTTTTAAATGTTATTTCTTTTAAATCTTTACTGATTTCAAGAATTTCTTTTGATGCTTCAATTGATTTTTCTGCGCTTTCTAAATTTTTTATTGCTGAAACATCTATTTTGGACATGGCATTAGAAATATGTTTTACACCAATTTCCTGTTCTTTTGTAGCTTCCGTAATTTGTGTCATTTGTGTTTGAATTTCGTTTACATCTGTAATAATTTTACTAAATATATTTGAAACTTCATGTGTTTTATTTTGTCCTTCAGAAACTCGAGAAACCGTTAATTCTAAAATATTTTTTACATTCACTCTGCTTTTATCCAAAAGTTCTCTTATTTCATTTGAAGATTTTCCACTTGTTTTTGCTAAATTTCCGACTTCTTCTGCTACCACGGCAAATCCTTTTCCATATTCCCCTGCTCTAGCAGATTCAATGGAAGCATTTAAAGAAAGCAATTCTGTTTTTGAAACAATATCATTAATGACCATGGCTTTATTTTCAATTTGAATGATAATCTCTTCAATTTCGGAAAGCTTTTGACTTGCTTCCTGAATAGCTGCCATAGATGCAACCATTTCTTTGACTGCTTCATTTCCAGCTACTGTTTGTTCGCTAATTGTTTTAGACAAATTTTCTGAATTATTTGTCAAAGTAGATGTTCTTGCGATCATACTTGTGACTTCTTCAATGGCAGCAGCGGTTTCTTGAATTGAGTTTGCTTGACTTTTTGAAGAGGCTCCTACATTTTCACTCATATTAGTTAAATGTTCGCATTTTTCTTCCATGTCTTTTGATGATGTTTTTAACAGATTTGTTAATTTTGATAAAGGAACAGCAATATAATTTGCTAAAATAAGGCCACCCGAAATTAGGAAAACAGCTAAAAAGATACAAATCATTCCCTCTATAAAAATATTTTTGCGTTTTTGTCTATCTACATCATCAATATAAATTCCTGTTCCTATGTACCATTTCCATTCTGGAATAGGTCTTAAATAGGTTAATTTAGGAAACTCATCTGTAGTTCCTGGTTTTGTTGTATAATAAGTTAAATAATCAGGGCCTTTATTTCTTTCTAATATTTCAACAAACATTTTATATTGGGTTGAATTTTGAATGACATTATCATCTTTAGGGCGCTTAGGGTTTAAAATTTGTCTTCTTTCGTGATCACCAATAAAATAGTAATTATCTCCATCATAACGAGCCGCATTTATTGCTACGTGTCCTCCCAATAAGTGATTTTTACAAAGCATAAATCCAGAATTAAATCTCCTTTTGAGGAGGAGATTTAAATGGAGATGGAAAATAGACTTTTAAAATTGTCAGAGCAAGTTGCTTTTGAA
>NZ_JBIPMD010000087.1:0-11798 GCF_044369315.1 Silvanigrella sp. | reverse complement strand
TCTTCAAAGGCAGATGTTACTTCCCCTCAAGCTGAAGAACTTATCAATATGTTTTTTGATACGATTTCTGAAGCTCTTACAGAGGATGGCCGTGTAGAAATTCGCGGTTTTGGCGCTTTTACTGTGCGCAAATATAAATCTTATGATGGTCGCAACCCAAAAACAGGAGAAAGAATTGAGGTTCCAGAAAAGAAACTTCCATTTTGGAAAACAGGACTTGAACTTCGTCAACGTGTGGATGGTTTAGGTTGAAAATTGTTGATGTCAAAATCGGCAAAATTAAAATTCCTCTAAAAAGGCCTTTTAAAACGGCTTTAAGAACGGTTTATTTTGCTGAAGACATCATTGTAAAATTAATTACCCAATCCGGGTTAATTGGTTTTGGTAGTGCTGCTCCTACTTTTGCGATTACGGGTGACTCCCTCGACTCCATTTCTTCTTGTATACTTAATGAACTCAAACCCAAAATAATAGGTCTTGAACTTACAAATATCGAAAGTATTATGAGTAAGCTTCATGCATCTATTGTGAATAATACCTCTGCTTTATCTGCTATAGATATGGCTATCTATGATCTTTATGCTCAATCTTTAAATTTACCTCTTTATAAACTTTTTGGTGGTTATCGTAATCTTGTTTTTACATCGGTAACAATTAGTGCCAACCCTCCCGATGTTATGGTTGCAGACGCGCTTGTCGCTTTAGAAGATGGCTTTTCCGACTTAAAATTAAAACTTGGGGTAGATCCCATTTATGATATTGATCGTGTAAAAGCAGTTCGTGCTGCTGTAGGAAATCTAATTAAAATAAGTGTCGATGCAAACCAGGCTTGGGGAGCTAAAGAGTCTGTGCGCATGATAAATAAATTAGAGCATTTGGGTTTAAACATTGAATTTGTTGAACAACCTGTAAAAGCAAAACACATCGAAGATCTTTTATTTGTTACTCAAAACGTAACAACAGATATTTTAGCAGACGAATCTGTTTTTTCTCCCTACGATGCCTTTCAAATATGTAAACAAAAAGCAGCCGATCTCATCAATATCAAATTGGCTAAAGCAGGTGGTTTTTACCAAGCAACAAAAATATTAAATTTAGCGGAATCGGCGGGTATAGAGTGTTTAATGGGTTGTATGTTAGAAAGCCAAGTCGCTGTGACGGCAGCTGCTCATTTTGCGGCAGCAAAAAAATCGATTGTTCGTTGTGATTTAGATCCTCCCGCCTTGCTAGCAGAAAATCCTGTCATTGGTGGTGTTTCTTTAGATGGAAATGTATTGACTCTTAACGAAACAGCTGGTCTTGGAATTAAAGATATTATAGGTGTTCAATATTTATAAATTGATATTTTAAATAATTTATTTATTTGTACTGATGAAAATTTAGCAAATGCAATCCGTGGAACTGGAAAAAGAAATTTAGTCATTTCTGGTGTTACAACAGATGTATGCATGGTTCCTTCTGTAATCAGTGCAGTAAATGAAGGATTTAAAGTCCATATGCGAATTAAATTTTTTCATTAATTTTATTTATATCTTTTTTTATAAGAATAAGATTAAATCATTTATTATTTTTGTAAATAAATTTAAATTTGTTTTTTAAATTTTTTCCTTTACAATTTATTGGTTATAAAATCATTTTTGGAAAGGAATAATTATGTTCAGTTTTTTATCTAAAAGTTTTATTTTTTCAATTTTAATTTCGTTTATGACATTGTTCAACTTCGCTTTTGCGGCAAGCCAATCCGCTAGTTCCCAAATAATAAACTTAGCCAATAATACATCAAACCAAAGTCTATATGTAGTTGGAGTCAATGCAAATATCGCTGTGTGGAATCCAATTTTATTACAATTGAGTGATTATGGTTATTTAGGAGGCTGGTCTTTAAAAATGGTTGCATTTGATAATGTAGGAACCCTCTGGAGTGTAGGATTTAATGGAGATGTTGGAAAGTGGAATGGAAAATCTTGGGATGGTCAGGGATACATGGGTGGATGGACGTTAAAATCCATAGCATTTGATAAAAACGGAACTCTATGGGGTGTTGGCGCTCATAGCAATGTTGGAAAATGGAATGGAAAATCTTGGGACGATCAAGGTTATATGGGCGGAGCGTTTATCAATATGATCGCCTTTGATCAAAATGGAACCCCTTGGTGCGTTGGAGTGAATGGTAATATAGGAAAGTGGAATGGAACGTCATGGGATGACCAAGGACACATGGGTGGTTGGTATGTTAAAATGATCGCTTTCGATAATGCTGGTTCTCTTTGGACGGTTGGTGTTGGCAGCAATGTTGGTAAGTGGAATGGAAGATCTTGGGATGATCAAGGATTTATAGGTACTTGGCATTTAAATTGGATTACTTGGGCGAATTAGTATTTTAAGTTAACAATTTCAGGACAAGCCTGTAAATGGTATTTTAAAAAATGAGAATTTTAAATTCAAAAGAATTAAAAAATTTACGTTCTATTTATTAAAAATAAAACGTAAAAGTTCCTTTTGCATTCATAGGGGAAACCATACGGTTGTAACCAGCAAATGGGCATTCAAATTCGGCGGTGAATTCAGCAGGAATTCTATAAGGTAACCCACTTACTTTTGTGCCAATAGAAGCAGAATAATATTGTTCATAACCATGATCGGGGTGCATTGCGGATTCTCCTAAATAAAACTGATCTCCAACGGTATATATAGGTTGTCCATTTAAATAAGATTTCGCAGCAATATTATATTTAGCTTGTGTGTATAAACCAGACCATTTTAGACTCTCAGAAATATTTCCAAGTCCCCATGCTGCTTGTAAAAATCCAATATGGTGAAGACCTTTTCTTGAAAAGGTAAGGGTGTTACCTTGCCCGTCACCGCCTGATGCGGTTGGATCTGCCGTGTTTGAAGAAGTATTATCAAGCATACTTGTTCTTGTTAAATCAGCTTTTGTTAGAGAATATTCCGCAACGTGTTGCCAACTTAAAATAACTCCTGGAACAACAACATAGTCTAAGTTCCAACGAAGAATGGCATCGTAAGTACCACCACCAGTAATTAAAGTACCATCACCACCTGTTGCTCTCATAGCTGTTACGATATTAAATTTTCCTGTTGGAATACGAAGCCCGCCACCTAAAGAAAAATATAAAGGAACATGTCTTAATGGAGATTCCTCTGAAATAATACTCCATAAAACCCCAACTTGAATATCTCCTAAACCTGTTGCTCCATTTGTTGGTTGTGAAGCCGTTAATAAAATATTTCGAATTTGATCTTTAATAGGACTAGCAGAAGTAATATTTATTGTTTCACCGGTAGGTAAAGTGATTGGCAATGAAAACGTATTTGGAATAGAACCACCATTATTAATATAATTGGCACAACTTGCTTGAGTTGTGTTGTTTCCGCATAAAGTGCCGCTGCTTACTTGAGAGAGTTTTGAAGAAAGATCGTTTAATACGTGATTATAATATTTTTGATATAATTCCGAGTTTGCTGCTACTGTATTTCCATTCATGCCAAGTTGATAGGAAGTAACAAAAGGAATTCCCACTCCTAAAGAAACAGAATTAGAAAGTCCATATTGAATTTGAGCGCCTGTTATCCAGCGTTTATAGGTTAAACCATTATCCACTTGACTCCCATTGCTGTCGAATCCCTGGTTTCCAAAACTATAAACAAGCGCGGTATCTATTTTAAAAATTCCTTTAGGTAAGGTTTTTCCTGTGGGTAGTACAGCGTATTTTGGGGCACTGTACCCTTTTTCGCCAAGACCTCCCGCAACATCTTGGGTAGGATCTATTTTTTCCTGATGATTTTTTTGTTCTTCATTTTGTACTAACAAAATTTCTTTATTTAATGCTTTATCTTGGGCGTTTGCATTTAGATATAAAGCAGAGCTTAATATAGCAAAAAGAGGAAAAGTTTTATTCATTTTGTTTAAAATGGGTGAAGTAAAAAATTTATTTTTAAAATTGAGCATATATGTCCCTCTAAATGCTTTTAATTAAGTATCATATTATCTAGGTGGCAAGCCTACCATTTTAAATTAGAGAGAGGATAGGTAAATACAATAAAATTCTTAGCATCATAAAACTTTTTATGCAACTCGAACAATTTTTTTTTGAGACTTGCCAAAATTAATATTAAAGTATACTTATAGCAATAAGCCAACTATTAAAGAGTCTTAGAGAGAGATGAAGGGTTGGAGCGGAGTATATTAGAGGAACTCCTCGCAATACAATTTTAAAAATTATAATCAAAGAGTAATTTTAGTGCTCTATTGATTTTCTATGTCTAATTTAAGAGGTATCTTTAATATGATAAAACGCCGTATTGTTTATTCAGCATCAAGTCTTTTATCAGTCTTGTCCATTGTCGGATGTAACTTTAAAGGCAATACGGATATGCAGACAGATAGTAAAATAAATTGTGCTAAATGGGATGCATTTGCAAATCAAGTTGGAATTCAAACTTGTGATCAAGCGGTTGCTGCTACAAATAAAAGTGGAATAGTCGAATATTTAAAACAGGCACCAATTCATTTTAATCCCAGTGGCGACAAGTATGATGACGTTACAAATTTAGTTGAAAAATATATAAAAGAAATGGCACCAAAAACGCAAGCAAGTGAAATTGTCAGCGTGAAAAAACTTGCCGATGTTTTAAAAGAATCTGGGTTTAAAGAACATACTTCGAATAAAGATAAAATCATTTCTATTCCGTATTTTGAACGTGATGTTACCGACGAGAGTGGCAAAGTAACTGTTCCTGGTTCTTATAAAGATTTAAGTGCAATTGATACTTTAAGTGGATTAAATGATGATTCTAAATTTAAAATTTATTCTACTGAAGAAGGTATTGTTCACCCTGAAACATATGCTGAAGGAACAGCATATGTTCTAACTTATAAACTTAATGGTTCCGATCAAAAATATTCCGCTATTGTTACAGTACCAGATAACGTACCAAGTAATGAAAAGTTACCTTTAATTATGTATGCACATGGTGGTGATGCTGGCCTTTCTTTTAGAAATATGGCAACCACTTTACAAAATAATTTATCCAAAGGAATTGTTGCGGCTCCAAGTTTTCCTGGAGAACCCATTTGTTCTATTACAACCATTGGTGGTTCTGTAAAAAATAACTTTATAAGAAGTTGCGGCGATGCTTCTGGAAACACCATAAATCCTGCTATAAATCCAGAAGGCGAAAAATCACCTTTAGATAATGATGTAAATGCTTTTTTAGGGTTGCATAATGCGATTTTAAAGTTTTATTTAAAAGATAATAATAAATTAATGAAAGTTGAAAAAGCAATAAAAACAGGTTTAATAGATTCTGATTTTAGTAATGGATTAAAAAACCTTGATTTTTATTTACCATTTACTGATGATCAACCGATGAACGCATTTGTTAATAATTTTGCAGGACCTAAAACAATTGGGGTATCAGATAGTCGTGGTGGCTCTACATTATTAGCGGCTGTTGGTAGTTCTGGTGTATTATTAAAAAGTGTTTTTTCAGTTGGCTTAGATAAATTAGATATGGATAATCTTTTTTTTCCTCCATTATTTAGTTCTGCCGCTTTATTTTATTCACCTTCATCTTTATTAGTGGGCAGTTTTAGAATTATCACTCAAAATTTAATTAGTGGTAATATTTATGACACAAGCGCTTTAAATGCTTTGCCTATGATTCCCGATCTTAAAAAGAATAAATATTTTACAGATTATATTAAAACTCCTGTTGGACAAGATAAAGATCAATTAAATAATTTGGTAAGCTGGGTTGCTTCATCAGATATTACTTATCTTGCACCATATACTTCTGTAGCGATGCAAAATTGGAGTGTTTCTTTACCTTTTATTGGAAAATTATTTTCATTAAAAATGGGAATGATAGATGATGAAATGAAAACAATTTTAAATAAAGAATTTGGGAAATTTTATCAAAAAGCAAGTATTGATAAACTACCAGATGGTAAAGATAATTCAATTAAGTATCTATTCAACTATTTAGCTAAAATTAGTACTAATGATATTTCAAATGATAATTCAAATAAGTCATTAATAAATTATATTTTTGAAGCGTCAAATAAATCTATCGATCCAAGTTCTGCTAAATGCAATATCATGTCAAATTTAAAGGCAGGCGCAAAAACAGATTGTTCAATTGCAAATATTTTAGATAAAGGGGAAGAGGGGTTCAATTTACCCAAGTTAGACTCCTTCAAAAATATATTAGAAAATATGGTTGATGGTGATAAAGGCTTAAAAGTTCTTTTTGGTCCTGCTCAAGATAAATCGGCAGCTATTTTAAACTTAATGACAACTTTAAAGGGTACAGATTCAAAATTATTAACAAATTATTTAGTTGTACTTTCTTTATCTGCTTTAAAGGGACAAGATTCTTCTATTCAGCTTACACCTTCTGCTAAATTGGCAGAAATTGGTTCAGCTATTAAATTAATTACAGATAATCAAGCTTTAATTGCAGAACAAAAACCAATTTTAGAAAAATCTCTTAAGGCAATTCAAGAAAATATTTTATCTTATAGAAAAACAGCTCCTGGCTCCATTATCTTTATGCATTCAACGCAAGATTCCGTGGTACCTTACACTCAATCGGTTATAGCTAAATCAGCGATGGATAAGGTATTTGATGTTGTTTATGGTGAACAAAAACTTGCGAAAAATCCTTTAACAAGTTTTCAAGTGCCTGCTCTTGGATCTCAATTATTTGCATTTCAGCCTGACAATAGTTTTTATGCAGTTAATTTAGGTGATAAAACCTCAGACGGAAATATTTGTGAAGAAAGAAGTTATGATGGTTCTTTCGCAACAAATTATAATCCGATAGTAAAAAAATGTTTTGGCAATCATGCTTTATCTAAATCTGGAGATGGTCTTCTTTCTCATGGAGACTCTGCTGTTCGGACAAGTCGTTTGATTAGTGTATCATTGCTAGGTTCAAATTTTGCAAATGCCAAGGTAACGATTTCAAATGCGTTACTTTATGGGAATCAAACGTTTAATCCAGAAAATAAAAAACCTGTTACAGCTTTACAAAGCAATATTAAAACACAATTTGTTGAATTTAATAAGTTTTATAATTTGGTGAACAAAGTAGATAATTTTTATTCTACTGATTTACCATACAAACTTGAAAATAAAGTTACTGGAATATGTTATTTAATGAATGCCGATTCAAATACAAATATTCCTTTGTTTAATAGAACTCTATTACAAGATGCAGCCTTTCAAAAAGAAGCAATTGTAAATGGAAAATATGATGCGACTGCTCAGAAAAATACTTTAACACCAACCGATATCTTTACTCTTTGGATGGATAGCTCTGCAAAAGAATCATCAAAAAGTAGATAATTAACCTTTCTTAAAAAAACACCTCTTAATCTAGAAGAGGTGTTTTTTTATACAAATTCTGTTAACTTAAAATTATTTTTTATTCCTTTGCAATGAGGTTATGAATGGAAAATTTTTTTGATGAATATATTAAAGTAAATATAGAACAAAATGTTGTTTGGGGTGAAATGGATGCGTTCCAACATATAAACAATACGGTTTATTTTCGTTACTTTGAAAATGTTCGTCTCGAATATTTTCATAAAATAAATTTGTTTGAAATTATGAAAAATGAGGGAATAGGTCCTGTTTTAGCATCAACGCAATGCCGTTTTAAAATTCCTTTAACTTTTCCTGACAAAATTCATATTGGCACTAAGGTGTTTGAATTAGGTGAAGATTATTATCTTATGAAATATTCTATTTATAGCCATCAATATGAAAAAATAGTTGCAGAGGGCGAAGGTAAAATTGTTTCATTTTCATTTGCTGAAAAGAAGAAAAGTAAGCATCCAAAACAACTGTATGAAAATATTTTAGCATTAGAGGGAAATCAGATAGTAAAAAAATAATTTCTTTCCTTCAACTCGGAATCCCTAAAATTTCATAGTTTTCTTCTAAGAATTTCTTTAAGAGGTCTGAAATCATACAACAAGATATGGAAAAAAATTCTTTGGCATTAAATTTCTCATTTTTTTCTTTTTCTAACAATTCTAGCTCTAAATTATGAATTAAGGTCGTAATATTTGCTAAAGAAAAACGGCTAAAATAATTTCGGTATTCATATAATATATTTTTTCCTAGAGTAATATCATCGCAGTCTAATAGTGTAACATTTTTAAGTGCAATGTCTTTTAGCATAAGATCAAACTCATCACGTTTTTTGATAATTTCAAGGATAGTTAAATTTTTGGTATGATACTCTTCTAAAAATTTTTGTTTTTTAATATGCTCTGTAATATCGCTCATGCAAATGATAATTTTTTGAGGTTTTTTATTGATATCTAAAATAGGTGTATAGCTCATTTTTATTGTCTTATTTTTTACTTCAATTGTTGATGGTAGCATATTAAAAATAGATTCCATATTAAAAATATTTTCAAAATATTGTTTAACTGATAAAATGAAAATATCTTTTTTGCTTACTTGAAATTCATCAAAAATTTCTACGATACTCCTTCCAGAAATATCGGTATTAAAAATATTAAGACAGGATTTTGAAACCACATCGCTTATCATTAAATCTTTATTAATAACGAAATAACAGTCTTGAATATTGTCAAGAATTTCTTTCATTTTTGTTTTTTCATCAAATAATTTTTTTTCTATAAAAGTATAATAAGTGTTTACCGTAAAATAAATTTCAATAAATAATAAATCGCTTGTTATAGATTGAGCTTCAAATAATTCAATGACATCGGTAAATTTATTTTGCCATAATTTATTTAGTATTGAATTTAAATTCCCAAGTGAAGCTAAATAGGAATCATTAGGAATTGATCTTAAATAATGCAGATAACCAATTTTAATTTTTTCTCTATAATACTCAATATTAAATGGACCAGAAAAAATATATTCAAAGTATTTTTGATTTAATTTCATAAGGCGATCTATTTCAGCATGACCTTTAAAATATTTTTTAATCCTGTCATTATTTAAATTGTATTCATAAAATTCTTTTATTATATGTTCTATATTTTCTTTAATTATTGGAGCTAATTTTTTTGCTTTGTTTTTTTTGATTCATCAAATTTTAAAGCAAACTCGAGATCTTCAATTTTGTTATTTAAAAAATACTCTTTTGTAAATAAATTAAAATCTTCTGAATCAAACATAGTGATTCTTCTTTCTTAAGAAATATCATGTTTAAAGATAATTCCCATGATATCATTTTTTTTTATAATGCTTTTACATAGAAATTTATTTGACATGTCTTCATAATATTTTTAAAAACGAAATATTATTAGAGTGTTGTAAACGAGAGGAATCGATTTTACTCTACTTAAATTTTACCCAGTTGTTTTTTGACATACAAAAAGCACGTCATTTAATAAAAAACCTATTTTTACGACATAGAAAGAGAAAAATTTTTAGAAATAAAGGCTTCTATGGCGAATTTTGAAAGTAACTTAAAATTATTATTTAATATTTTAGCAGACTTACGTCAGGAGTTTAATTATTTAAATGTCGAAGCTGAAAATTTAAATGAAATCGCAATGAATGCGGCGGTAACGGCTGGGCAAACGGGAAAATCGATTCGAGTTTATACCGAAATTTCAAATCATATTGCTCTTTCCTCAAAAAAAATGAAAAATTTTATTCATAAAAATAGAAATGAAGTTAATTCAATTTTAAATTTAACTCTAAAAATATTGTCGAATGATATGATGAATAATAAATATCATTTGGTAAATAGAAGCAAATCTTTAAAGGATAATGTATTATTTATTGATGAAAAAATAAAATTATTAAGAAAAGTCGAATATAAGACAATAAAAGAATTGATTACCCATGTTTATCAAACGAAAACTTTTTTAAAATCAATTTTGCAACTCCAATATAAATTGTTTGGAGTTTATAATTGTTTACTTATAGAAGCAATTCAGCTTGAAGGATCTTCTTACTCAGCAATTAAAACTTTGAGCGAAAGTTTATATCATTCATTTGAAATTACAATATCATCTATAGATAAATTATTTTTAATTTTAAAAAAAATATCACGTTTAGTCAAAGTGATTAGTTTAAATTATTAAATGAGGAATTATGCTTACAAAAATTCTTTATGAAGATAATCATTGCAAATGGGTTATGTTTGGACGTGACCCACAAAAGAAAAACAGTGTTATTGATACCAATGAATATGCTATTATTGTAAATAATGAAGCTATTTTATTAGATCCAGGTGGAATTGAAATTTTTCCAGCAGTTTTAACTGCCATCTCAGAAATATTAGACGTAAAAAATATCAAAGCTTATTTATGCAGTCATCAAGATCCTGACATTATGTCTTCTCTTCAATTGTGGCTTGGCTTAACCCCTGATGCAAAGGTTTATTTATCTTGGCTTTGGGAGGGATTTATAGCTCATTTTGGTGGTGAATATGTAAAAAATTTTGTTTCGTTACCAGATGAAGGGGGCCTTTGGAATTTAATCAAAAAAGATTTGAATTTGTTCCTGCTCACTATTGCCATTCTTCTGGTAATTTTCATCTTTTTGACCCGGATTCAAAAATATTTTTTTCTGGTGATATGGGAGCTGCTTTAGTTCCTGTGGATTATCCAACAATAGTCGAAGATTTTAAAGAACACATAAAATATATGGAAAAATTTCATCAAAGATGGATGCCTTCTAATGAAGCCAAAAATAGATGGGTTAATCGTGTTCGAAAATTAAATCCAAAAATGCTTTGTCCACAGCATGGCGCTGTCTTTACGGGTGAAAATGTTCAAAAATTTTTAAATTGGATTGAAGAATTAGAAGTAGGAAAAGCTAAATAAATGAGGAAATAGTTATGACTGGAGCAGCTTTGTCAGATGAAAATAAATTAGATGTTATTTTAACTAATTTTATGGCTTCTGAAAAAAATGTAGAAGAGCTTTCTATTGCTTTAAATAAAATTGAAAAAATGGTCTTTACCGTTCGTGATATTTCTACAAAAACCGATCTTTTATCCTTAAATGCATCGATAGAAGCGGTACGCGCAGGGCAGTCTGGAAAAGGATTTGCTGTGGTGGCAGATGAGGTTGCGCGGCTTGCAGAAAAGACACAAGACTCTATCTCTGAAATTGAAACGGCTGTGGATTCCTTTAAAGATGGTTTTGAAAATTTAAGAGATTTTTTAATTAAAACAAAAGAGCTGATAAAAATATCAATGGAAAAAAAGTAATATAAACACTTTCATATTTATGGAAATAATATGGAATTTCATGAAGAGCTTATACAAATATTTAATGAAGAAGTAACCGATCTTATTGAACGGAGTCGCAACTCATTAGATAATTTTTTATTATCTGGAAATAAAATTGAAAAATTTAAAGATGTTTTAAGAGTTATTCATACTATCAAAGGAAATTCAGGCACAATTGGCTATAATGATATTCGAAAATATGCTCATGATTTAGAAACCACACTTTTAGAATTTAAAGATAATGAAAATAATGTAGACAAAAATGCGATTGATAAAATTATTAAGTTTTTTGATTATATTGAAAGTTTCATATCAGGTGAAGTAGTTACTCCTTACATAGAACAAGATCCTACTTTAGAAAAAAAATATTTTGAAATATTTGAAAAAGTAGATGTCAATGTTGAAAAAAAAGAAATAGAAATTTTTTCTAAAAGTGAAGAAAAACAAAATCATATCGCTTTGTGTCCTCCCAATAAGTGATTTTTACAAAGCATAAATCCAGAATTAAATCTCCTTTTGAGGAGGAGATTTAAATGGAG
>NZ_JBIPMD010000025.1:0-24569 GCF_044369315.1 Silvanigrella sp. | reverse complement strand
AATCGCACTGCTTACTTCCACGCTGATGGCTAATCTTTACGTGGGTGAGATTCGCACTCACTGGTTCTTACGCACTTATCTTGGCGCACCATAAAAAAAAACTCCTTAAAATGAATGAATCAATAAGGCCAAAATAATTTTGGCCAGTAAGAATAAAAATAATCTTAATAACAAAAACAATAAGACAAATTTATAATTCACTTTTTCTAAGTAAAAACTGCGTTTGTCTTCTTTCATAAAACTTAAATCAAAAAAAATTTGAATCAAGAAAATTTCAAAATATTTTTTTACAAAAATTTTATGTTAAAAATTTAATTAAAACGAATCATATATATGTTGTTTATCTTTAATTTTGTAAAAATAATTTACAAGGAAAAAATCAACCTCAAAAAGTTGGAAATTTTAGTGTCTTTTAAAAAAACAAAATAAAGTTATGGTGGTTTATTTATTTTTATTTCTAAGCGGATTTAAATAAAATTATTTTTAATTTTTATTTTATATATATTTAATAAATTTCAATAAAAACAAAAGATGAAATTTTGAGATCTTATTTTGCAATATAAGTTTTGCTTAGTATTTTAGGTTAAAACTCAGATTAAATGTTAAATTACATAAGAAATAATTATGACGAAATTCATAGCAAAAGAGTATGCTTTAAAAGTAATCGGATAAATATATTAATTTATAAATGTAAAAAACGATATAAAATTAGAGCTAAATAATAAATTAAAACTACTCCATTTTACCTTTAAACTTAAATCATGATAAAATGAAATTTTTTCATGATAGTCATATTTTTTACAATGATTTATCATTTCATTAATTTCAGTGGGATTCAAATTACTTTCTATCATTCTTTTTTCAAATTCATTTATAAAATCATCCTGACAATTACTATCATTCAACAATGGATCTGCAATAAATAAAATTCCTTCTTTTTTTAATTTTTTATTACATTCTTCTATAAATATTTCTTTTCTCTCATGTCTAATGTGATGAAGGGCAAAACTAGAAAAAATAATATCAATACTACTATCACTTATTTTATAAATAAAATCATCCATTTCGTTATGATGTAATTCTTTTTCACAATCTAATTCTTGTAAGTTTTGTGAACTTAAATTTATTGATAATTTCGTATTATCAACTCCGATATATTTTTTAATTTTAAAGTTTTTTAAAACTGAAATTACATTACTTGAATCACCGCATCCAAGATCAATAAGAGTAATATTTTTATTTATCTTTTTGCTATATTCTTCAATAGTCTTAAAAAGAAAAAAATGTAATTCATTGTGGAAAAGAATATTTGAAGTAATAATATTCTTATATTCTGTCCATTTTTTTTTCAAAATAGCTGTCAAAATTTGCATTTAGATTGGTTTCCATTTTTTTTCCTTATTTTTTTCAAAAGCAAATAAATTTTTTAATAACTAAAATATACCTAAGATTTTTAAATATTTTCTGAATTTTATCAATAATTGTATGCTAAAAAAATTAATCGCTATAAATGCCTCAAGAAAAACCATTTATAAGATAATCCTACTTATCGAATTATAATCGTCTTTAACAAATGGCAAAAATATATTATATCATGTTTCTGATTTGTAGGATTAAATAAGAATTTAAAATTATTTTGTAAATTTTTAAATTAAGCTCTTTCCAATTTTTTTTCAAAAGGCAATTCATCAGGATTTTGCTGATTATATTTTATAGCAGTATAGGTAGACCATCTTAAAGTAACTACGCTAAGAGTAAGTAAACAAACATAATCATACGGTGAAATTAATTGATTGCTTCCACCAAAATTTCCAAAATAAGAAATCATTAAAATAGATACTAG
The DNA here is from genome assembly GCF_044369315.1 of Silvanigrella sp. NCBI lineage: Bacteria > Pseudomonadati > Bdellovibrionota > Oligoflexia > Silvanigrellales > Silvanigrellaceae > Silvanigrella > Silvanigrella sp. Next base: position 22,726 of record NZ_JBIPMD010000025.1, on the reverse strand, counting down.
ATAAAAAAGAAACCAGCCCAATTCGTTAAATGCTTTTAATGTTCTTGTCGATTTATAAAAAATAAAACTAAATGAAAGGCCAATAAATACTGCAATACATAGCTTCCAAATATTATCCCAACCACACCAATAAAGCATTAATGAACATACAAAAAAGGATATATTAGAAATAAGATAAGGAAACGGCATTTTAAATGGTCTTGCCAAATCGGGTTTTTGTTTTCGAAAAGCTAATAAACAAATACCGCCAATGCCGTAAGTTAAAATACTTGTGGAGGATAAAAATGCGACCATTTTTTGCCAGCCCGGAAAAGGCAAAAATGTCAGCATTCCAAAACAAAAATTTACAATTATAGTGATATAAGGGATATGATGACGATTGAGCTTCAGTAACGTTTTAGGTAAAAATCCATTTTCAGCCATTCCATATAAAATGCGCGAAGTCGCCGTCGTATAAATAACGGCAGTTCCTAATGGAGAAACAACCGCATCTAAAAGTAAAAGTTTTGCAATGATGCCGAGGCCTAATACCAAAGCCAACCCGACCAATGGTCCTGCATCTCCTTGAAAAGAAAGGCTAGAAAATCCACCTTGAGCATCTAACATTGATTTTGGAACACCGACAAGAAAAGAATATTGCAAAAGAGTATATAAAATAAAGCCAACTAAAATGGCACCTAAAATAGATATGGGAATGTTACGTTGTGGATTTTTAACTTCACCTGCAAGAACCAAGCCATTTTGGAATCCTGTAAAAGCAAAAGCAATCCCACCAATAGCCAATGCAGAAAAAATATCATTCCAAGAATCAACAGAGGCAAAATGAAAAGAAGGGAGAGTTGGATTTTTTGTCACAAATATAAATGCTAGGGCTGCTAATACAGGAATAATAAATTTCCAAATTGATATATATTTGTTTACTTCTACAATAATTTTTATTCCAAAATTATTCAATATAACTAAAAATATCATAATAAACAGAGCACAAAAATATCCTGAAAACGTAAGACTTTGATCGGCATTTAATAAATTTGGCCAATAAATACTCGAATATTGTAAAACAGCTTGAACTTCAATTGGGATCATCACCAAATAAGAAAGCCACATAAGCCATGAAAAAATAAATCCGACAATTTTTCCATGTGTGAATTTAGGATAATTGGATAGACCTCCCGAAACGGGATACATTGCTCCTAACTCACATAGAGGTAATGCAATAAATATCATAAATATAGTTGCAATTAGCCAAGAAATTAAGGCTCCACTTCCCGCAATTTTAGCAGAATAATAAGAGGTAAATAACCAACCGCTACCAACCATACCTCCCGCAGAAGCAACTAAAATTGCTGTTGTGCTGATATCTCTTTTAAGTCCTTTCATTTATAACTAAATCCTTACTTGTTAAATTTTACAAAGTAATTATCAAATTGAGGGGTTGACAGTATATTGATTTTTATTTTTTGACAATCTTTGAAAAAATAATATTTCTGAATTAAAGAAGAAGAAAAAATATTTTAAAAATTCAAAAACTTAATTAACAAATAAAGTTACAATTTATCCTATCAATTTGGTAATTTCTTCACGAATAACATCTTTGGCAAATTGAGGAGCTTGCTCTCTTAGCCATTGCTCCAGTGTTTCTTTAACAAAACTTTGTATTAGTTTTTCTGATGAATTTTGTTGTTCTAATACACTTAATGAATCATCATCTACACCTAAAATAAAATCAACTTTCTTTTTAAAATCAATACTTGAAAATGGCTTTTCTATGAAATTAAAATGATCACCTTTTTCAAAATCTTTTATAGAGTCCGATTTTTCGAACATTATTAATACATTTTGATATTCCATATTTTTTTTAAATAAGTTTATATTTACAAGGTTGACATTTGTGATTATTAGATCAAATATTTGAGATTTTTTTTCTTTTTCAAATTTTATTAGATTATCAACAATAGTAATTTCATATAAATTTACGTTGGATAAAATAAGCTTGATCGCTTTATGCAAAGAGAGACTGCTTTCAAAAAATAATATTTTTTTCATACACCCATCCCATTATGAAATTTATCAATTCTAGTCCTATATTATTTTAATTTAACTCCTTGCTCAAATTATATTCTCTAGGGTAAATTTCAAATACGGTTTTACTCGCCACATCTTTGGCATACCAAGATATATAAATATTTTGATTGGTAAAAAGTTAAGGAATATATATGCAATCATCTGTATATGCTGGCTCATTTGATCCATGGACATATGGACATCAATTTGTACTCGACTCTGCATTAGAGGTATTTGAAAGTGTACACGTTGTCTCCGCAATCAACCCAGCAAAACAAAGTTTACTTAAACCTGAAGTCCGTGCTCGAGTGATTGCACATGCGATCGATCCTTTTATTGACTGGTGGGCTTTGGATCCCCCCTTTCGAGTCGGCGAAAAAGTGATTGTAACTTCACAAGAAGGTCTCGTTGCAGATTATGCAAAAGAAAATAATATCAGTCACCTTATTCGTGGACTCCGTTCAACATCAGACTTTGAAGCTGAATTTAACTTATACTTTTCAAACCAAGCAATTAATCCAAAGTTACAAACGTGGGCTGTTTTATGTCCACACCACTTACTTCACTGCTCTTCCACTTATGTAAAAACAGTTGTGGGCAAAGCTCATGTGAAGTCCGTTGGTGCCAAATTTGTAGCACAAGCTCTCATGTTAAATTGGGTTCGAGTTATTGGACAAATTTTTGATCTCATCGAAGTTTGTTCCTCTCACCGCTTTGATATTGATTCTTCCAATTTAAACGAAACAGATTTATCTGAATGTTTGCAGCTTTTGTTTTCTGCTTTAGCATTCCGTATCTTAAGAATTTCTCGTTCCGTTATGGTAAAAACATCTAAATATGTTGATACATTTTTAAAACAAAATGGATCTAGACTGCGTGAAGAAATCAAAGAAAATAAATATTATCCTCAAACAGAAATCAATAATCTTTGGGCAATATTAGCAAATTGTATTGAGCAAGATGCTATTTTTCCAGATGGAATTGATTCTGGAGTTTCTTATTTACTTTCCTTATCAAAAAATTTAGGAAAAACATCTATTAAACTATTTAATGAAGATGAAGTTTATCACGCATATGAAAATTTAAAAAAATAAAATAAGGGGTTCGAAAAATGGATGTACAAGCAACTGATTTTTTAGGTGCCTTTGATAATATAGACGAATCGCAAAAATTAATTAAAGAAACAGTTCGAAAGTTTGTTACTGAAAAATTTCAACCCAATATTACGGAAAATTTTGAAAAAGGCTATTTTCCAAAAGAATATATAAAAGAAATGGGAAATTTAGGTTTACTTGGCTGTAACTTAACAGGTTATGGTTGTGCTGGTTTAGACGAAGTATCTTATGGCCTCATTATGAAAGAACTAGAACGAGGAGATAGTGGGCTAAGAAGTTTTGCAAGCGTACAAAGCAGTTTAGCGATGTATGCGATTCATGCATTTGGATCTGAAAAACAAAAAAGTGAGTTTCTTCCGCACATGGCTAAAGGTGAATTTATTGGATGTTTTGGATTAACGGAACCTGATTTTGGTTCAAATCCTGCAGGAATGAAAACATTTGCAAAAAAAGACGGAGATGACTGGGTTTTAAATGGTTCAAAAACCTGGATCACCAATGCCCCCATAGCAAATGTGGCTATTGTTTGGGCTCAAACGGAATCTGGAATACGCGGTTTTCTTGTAGAAAAAGGAACAAAAGGATTTTCAGCTCCCGAAATTCATCATAAATTAAGTTTACGAGCATCGATAACAGGATCTTTATATTTTGATAATTGCCGAATTCCGAAATCAAATATGCTTGAAAATACTGTTGGATTAAAAAATGCTTTAATGTGTTTAAATCAAGCAAGATTTGGAATTATTTTTGGTGTTTTAGGTGCTGCGGAAGATTGTTTAAATGAAGCTCTTTCCTATACAAAAGAAAGAATTATGTTTGACAAACCACTAGCTTCTTTCCAATTAATCCAACGTAAGTTAGTGATAATGGCAACAGAAATTGCAAAAGGAAATTTATTAGCCATGCAATTAGCAAAACTCAAGCATGAAAAAACAGTCCAACCAGCACAAATAAGCATGGGTAAACAAAATAATGTTCAAATAGCTCTTGATTGTGCTAGAACAACTCGAGATATATTGGGAGCAAATGGTATCAGTGGAGAATACCGCTGTATGCGCCATATGTGTAATTTAGAATCGGTTTATACTTATGAAGGAACAAACGATATTCATTTACTTGTTGTTGGTCAGCAATTAACAGGTATTCCTGCTTTCGAATAATTAAAGGAAATATATTTACATGTTAATCGATACTCATTGTCACCTTGTTTCAGATAAATTAAAAGATAATCTTCCAACTCTTCTAGAAAATGCTAAAAAAGCAGGTGTACAAAAAATAATTAATATTGCTTATGATCCAGAAACTATTATTTTAGCACAAGAGCAATTAAAAGTATCTGACATGTTGTATATTACTTTAGGAATTCAACCTCATGATGCTTCAAAATTTACAATCGAAGAAGCAGAAAAAATAAAGCCCATCGCTCAAAATAATTTAAGACTCGTAGGAATTGGTGAAATTGGATTAGATGCTCATTACACTTTATCCCCAATGAATAAACAAATTGAGTGTTTTGAATATTTTTTACAAATGGCTTTGGAATTAAAACTTCCTATCGTTGTCCATGTCCGCGAAACTCATAAAGAGGTTTTAACAAGAATTATTCCCTATTCAAAAAAAGGTTTAACCGGAGTGATTCATTGTTTTACAGGTACCTTAGAAGAATCTAAAGAATTTCTTGATTGCGGTTTTTTTATTTCTTTTTCAGGAATTGTTACTTTTAAAAATTCAATAAGTTTACAAGAAGTAGCGAAATATGTTCCTGAAAATAAAATTTTAATTGAAACAGATAGTCCTTATCTTGCACCAACCCCCTTAAGAGGCAAGACAAACGAACCCGCATTTGTTCATCACACATGCGATTTTATTTCAAAACTTCGCAATGTAAAATATGATTATTTCGCAGAATTAACTGTCAAAAATGCGGAGTCCCTCTTTTTCAGAATGCATACTCCTTCCTAGGATTTTTATTTCATGTCAAATCAATCTATCAAGCTTCCCATTGATGATCTTATTCCCGAAATCATCAATCATATTAAAAAAGAAAAATCACTTATACTTCAAGCAACTCCAGGAGCGGGTAAAACAACAAGAGTACCTCCTGCTTTATTAAATTTATTTGATGGAAAAATTTTAGTATTAGAACCAAGAAGATTAGCAACGAAACTATCTGCAGAAAGAGTTTCCCATGAATTAAATGAAAAATGTGGAGAAACCGTTGGATATCAAGTACGATTTGATAAAGTAGAAAGCTCTAAAACAAAAATTAAATATATTACAGAAGGTATTTTTTCAAGACTCATTCTTTCCGATCCAAGTTTAAAAAATATTTCATGTGTTATTATTGACGAGTTTCACGAGAGACATATTCATACTGATATTGCTTTAATGTTAGTTAAATTATTGCAAAGCACTATTCGTCCTGATCTCAAACTTATAGTGATGTCTGCAACTTTAGAAACACAAAATTTACAAGAATATTTACCAAATGCTAAAGTCCTCCTTTCTGAAGGAAAAAATTTTCCTGTTACTTATGAATATTTAAATTTATCTGATGCCAATAAATCTCTATTCACTTTAGTTCCTTTAGCAATTGAAGACCTTTTAAAAAATGATGCTTGCCCAGGTCATATTTTAGTATTTCTACCAGGTAACTTTGAAATTAAACGTTGCGCTGATTGTTTAAAAGATTTAAGCATCAAATACAATTTTGAAATATTTCAATTAAAAGCAGATATTTCAATACAAGAACAACAAAAAATATTTTTAAAATCAAATATACGTAAAATTATTTTAAGCACCAACGTTGCAGAAACATCGGTTACAATTGATGGCGTTACAGGAGTTATTGATTCTGGGGTTGCCAAAATTGCAGGACATGGTAGTTGGAGTGGTCTTCCTACTCTAGATATCATGCCTATAAGTCAAGCTTCATGTATTCAAAGAGCAGGACGCGCAGGAAGAACAAGTCCAGGAATTGCAAAAAGATTATTTACACAACTCGATTATAATATGAGATCTCCCTTTCAAAAACCAGAAATTCAAAGAGTCGATTTAACTCAAACTATTTTAGAGTTAAAAATCATGGAAAAAAAATTAAAAAAATCCTTTACCTTTGATTCTTCTTTTGAAAATTTATTCCCATGGTTTGATAACCCCTCTAAAAATAATGTGGAATCTTCATTTGGTTTATTAAAAAATTTAAACGCATTTGATAAAGATAATAATGTAACTGAAATTGGAATAAAAATTTCTGAATATCCCTTACATCCTAGACTTGGGCGCATTTTAGTGGAATCGGAATTGAAATATATACTTGCTCAAGGAATTTTAGTTGTTTCTTTAATTAATGAAGGTCCCTTTTTAAAAAGAGGAAATCAATCTATAGATATTGCTCACTCAGATATTCAATATCAAATAGATTTATTTAAAAAAATCTATTTAAAAGAAAATATATCTTCATATAAAAAAGATCTTATTGATTTTAATGTAACGAAACGAATTGAAAATTTGGCAAAACAACTTTGTCACAGTTTTTCTATTGCTTTTTCAAATTGTTTCAAACCAATCTCTGATGAAAATTTAAGTCTTATTCTTTTATCTGGTTATCCTGACAGAGTCTGTCAAATTCGCTCTCAAAGTAAAAAAAATATTTCGGGCCGAAAAGAAATAAATTTATGTTTAGGTGGTGGTGCTTATATATCTCCATCAAGCGTCGTGCAAGACTCTGAATTCTTATTAGCCATTGATGCAGAAGAATCGGCAAATGCCCTTTCACAATCGAACTCTACCCAAATTCGAATTTGTCATGGAATAGAACCTGAATATCTTTTAGCTGCTCCTGAAGGATTTATTCAAGAACATGAAGAATACATCTGGGATAATGAGAATGAGAGAGTCAGGGGATATCAAAAATTAGTCTATGGCAAACTTGTTTTAGAAGAAAAACAAATAAAGGAACAAACAACTAAACACGAAGAAACACTCATAAAACAACTTTCATTAATGTGGCCTAAACCCTTTGAAGATGATAAAGCCCTTCAATTTTTAATAAATAGAGTTAAATTAGCAAAACAAAAAGGAGAAAAAATAAATATCCCAAATTTTTTAGATGAAGACTTTGAATTATTAATTTGTCATATATGTGAAAATAAAAAAAGCTTTAAAGAAATTTTAGAAAAAAATCTTGATGAATACCTTGATGAACTTATTTCTTATGACGATCAAAAAATATTATCAAATTTATTTCCAAGCCATATTAAAATTGGTAAAGGCAGAAAAGTAAAAGTTTACTATGAAGAAGACAAACCCCCTTGGGCTGCCTCTCGGTTACAAGATTTTTTTGGGACTTTAGATACTCCTCGTATTTGTAACGGTTCCATTCCACTTGTAATCCATTTATTGGCACCAAATATGCAATCTGTTCAAGTAACAACAGATCTTGCAGGCTTTTGGGAGCGTGGTTATTTAGAAGTAAAAAAAGAACTTTCGCGAAAATACCCTCGCCACTCTTGGCCTGATAACCCTAAAACAGCAGAACTCCCTGAAATAATCAATAGAAAGAAAAAATAAATATTTGAAAATATAAAATCAAATATTGTTGAATATTTTTTCGTATAGTTTTAATGCATTATCTGATGAATAAATGGGCGGGTAAATATTTTCAGTGCAAGTTAAATCAGGCCAATCATTTGTATCTTTAAAAAAGTCAGATAAAATATGAAATCTACATTTTTCAGCTTCATGATATTTATCTTCAAAAAATTCATCATAATTTATTCTAAAAGCAAACGGAATATGAGCTAATTTTTTAATTGAGATAAACTTTGTATTCTCTTCTAAAAATTTAGTTTTTAAAGCCAAAGCAAATTCTCGGGTTGTTGAAGTATCCGCCTCTCCATGAACTATTAAAGTTTTATAGGAAGATTCTTTTAAAAAAGAAAAATTACTTTTTTCAATTTCATATTCAGGTACTGCCGAACATTTTTCTACTGAATTGTCCACAAAACCAAAATGATTTGATGAATTTTTACTATACAAATATTTATCATTTTTTGTTAATTTTCTATTTGTAATTTCATTACAAAAAATATTGTAATGTAAATAGGAAGAATACTTATAATTTCCAATTTCTGTAATATTAATTTCATTTTTGTATTTAAAAATATTTTTAATTTGGTGTTCATCACAACTTTTTATAGATGAAATTAGAAATGCAAATAAAGGGGCTGTATAATTATATTGTAAAAGCCAAATAGACTTTTTTGATATGATTTCTCGAAGTTCATTTGGAAAATGATGACTACAATGTTCATGATTTTGAACATTTTTAAAAAGAATTTTAAGATCATCAAATGAATTTAAATTCATTTTTTCACTGCAATAAGGAGATTCCTTACAACTATCATAAAAAACTTTAATAGGATCTTCTACATTTCGATCATAAAAATTGCCATGTCCTAATAATATGGGTGACTCCAAATATACTTTTTGAATATTTTTATTTTTTTTACTTAAAACTCTTTGTGCCCATATCGTTCCATAACTGGAAGCATAAATTGAAACTGGAATATTTGGATACATTTCTAATATAGCATGAATGTCCATTCCTGCTTGCCAAGAATTAAAATATTGAAGATCATTTTTCCACTTATCTTTTAAATCTTTAAAACAAGCTTCAAATTTTTTATTATCAATATCTTGTATACTTAAAACTCTTTTGTCTCTTTCACACCACAAATTTTCAGAAAAACCACTTCCTCTATGATCTGGAATTAAAAATAACTGATCTTTATCATTATGATATAAATCTTTTGCCAAATCAGTATAAGAAGATCCAACACCTCCTGGGCCGCCACTCAATAACACAACAATTCTTTTTGGTTTTGGATTTCCGTATTTTTTAACATAAATTCCAATTTTTTTAGAATTTTTATCATTCCAATTTAGTGGTACTTTAATTTTCATACATTTTTCGATATTGCTAAACGAAGAATAATCACATCGATGCCACTTATTATAAATATATTGATTTAAATATGTTGTATTTGTTATATTATTTAAAACTTTATTCTCTAAAATTTCTAGTTTTTTTAGATTTATCTTATTTATTCCCCAGAATGTCATAATCGAAATAAAAATAACTATACCTAAAATATTTGTAAAATATTTAAATACTTTATTTGATTTTAATTTATTAGGAATAAAATAACGAAGAAAATTATAAATTTTTGTGAACATATTTTCCAATCTCTAAAAATAAATAATAAAATAAACAATTTCAATTGATAAGAGTTTAGAAATTTTTGTCAATATAGAAACTACTAAATATATTTAATTTATATATACTTTTTATTCTTTTATCAATTTTTTGATTTAGGGAATCTAAATATTTATAAAAAAATTTGATTTCTACAAAAATAGTATCTGTGAAAGAACTCATTGTTATTATATATTAATTCAATAATTTAATACGAAAAGAATACCAAAAAAAAATTGAAGCTCAGAAAATAAATTAGGAGCCCCAATTTATTTGGTAAAAGAAAGAAATACATTTAATTCGTTTCAACGACTCTATCATTTAAAGGATGAGTATCTCTGGCGTTATTGGGAAAAATTGTTTTAAACTTTTGTATTTGTTCTTCAGACACTTCAACATCATTTTTTAAAACAAGCCAATTTACTTTTTCATTGCAAGGAAAGGTAGTTAAAGAGCCAAAATAACTATAATAGGATAAGTCACTAGGTAAAATATCATTTAAATTTATTTTTAAATTGGTATTCAAAATCGTATGATCTTCCTTTGGCAAATTTTCGAAAAATTGTTTTAAAGCAAGATTTTCCTTTCCAGAGCACATTAAAATTGCCATCACAGCATATTCTCCTGATTCACTTTGATGAACAAGGTGAAGTTCTAAGTCGGATAATTTGCCATCTAATTTGTGTTCACTTGGTGCATGCAAGTGAAATTGTATTAATGAATATTTCACTTTTCCCAGTGTAATACTATTCGTATTATCAAATTTTGCTTTTATCGTATGCTGATTATTTTTTATTATTAACGGTGAAGTATGATAATTTGTAATAATTTTAGGCAGCATTGCATTTGTTTTTAATTCACTTGTAACAATATGAACAGGAGATTGTTTTTTCCCATGAGAACAAGAATTAAAATCCTCTATGAGTTTATTTTCACTCACATCTTCATTTTTTTCATCATAAATTTCTAGATGTTGAGAGTTTTTATAATGTTTTGTCTGAACACATCCAGCGAAATAAAAACAACAAAATAATGGGAATAAAAACCGAGAACTCATAAACTTAACCCTTTAAATTATAGCAATAAATATTTTATAAAAGGAAACTTAATCCATACTTTACAAAATTACTGTAAGTTACCATTTAAAATTTAGTTATACAAGAAACGATGTTTATTTAAACTTTTTTATAAATAAAAAAGACTGACTAAAAGTTGCAGATTTTGTTATAATCTAATGCGATAGACAAATTAATATCAATTATTTTTAAAGATATTATTATTCCCAGTTAATTGAATTTTTGATTTAATTATATTATTTTTTAAATTATATAAATATTTCAAATTTTAAATACTGCATTTTTTTCTCAAAAAATGCAGTCATAGATTAAAGTTTCAATCAATTTTATAATTATAATTTATTTAACAGATCCAAGCTTTTTATCTTCTTCTTCACCGCTTATTAAATGTGTAAGTTCATCCACTAAAACAAGTTTATTATTTTTAATTACGTAATATGCAACAACTTGAACTTTAACTTCTTTTCCATCCTTTTTTACGGCATCTATAATATGAACAGATGAGATTTGATCTTTTTCTGAAAGAATATATTTTAAAGTAACTTTTGTTGATTTTAAAAGTGATTTTTGTTTTTTTATGTGTGCTAAAAAATCTTCGTAGTTATATCTTTTTCCATCTACAAGTTGAATATAATCTTTTGAAAAATATTTAGATATTTTTTCTTCCGAATAATTTGGATCTTCTAATACATATTTAAATACATCTTTTACAATTTGTTTTGGATCTTGGGAAGGGTTTGCGAAGCTTGTAGTCGAAGTTGTTGAAATGGCTAGTCCTATTAAAGCGGTTGATCTTAAAACCTTTGATTTCATAATATTATCCTCTATTGAAAGTGAAACAAACTGTCTATATTGTTTGAAGTATCTCAAATGAACGTTCATTTGATAATAACCAAATAACAAAAATTGAATGAACGTTCAAGTAATATTTTAAGGAGACAAGAGTTTGGATAAAACAAAATCAAAAATTTTAAAGGCTGCGGCAGAACATTTTGTAAATAAAGGGTTTTCTGGGACGTCTATTAGCGATATTGCAAAATCTGCTGGGATAAACCAAAGTTTGATTTATCACCATATAGGTAACAAGCAAGATCTATGGAAAGCAGTAAAGTTATATTTGATCCCTGATAATTTAATTCAGGAATCCAATGAGTTTATAGAGTATGATTCAGTAGAAAACTTTTTAGACAAAATTATAGCTCAAAGAATTGGGCTATATTTAGCAGATAAAAGAATTACAAGAATAATTCAGTGGCAAAACTTAGAGGATTCTAATCAAGAAATAGCAGGGGGCAGTCAACTTTCCCCCAAAATATGGGTTCAAAAAATTGAGAAATTACAAGAAAAGGGAAAGATAACAGATAAATATCAAGCAGAGTTTTTTGCTTTTACCATATTTAGCTTAGTGAATAGCATTATATTTGATCATTTTCATATTTTTTCTGAAGACGAGACTAAAAGAAATAATTATATTCAGTTAATAAAAGAAAATTTATTAATCATTTTAAAAAAGAAATAATAAAATGATCAAAAAAGGAACTACTTCAAAACGTGAATTAAAAATTATCGATCCCAATAATGAGTGGGTTCAAATCTTTTTCCATATTTTGCACTAAGTTCTTTTAATTTTTCTTTCACTTTATTTTTACCTAAAACTTTTGCGTAATGGAATGGCCCTCCCAAAAATGGTGGGAATCCAAGACCAAATATGGCGCCTAAATCACCATCATCCTCAGACTTAATAATTTTTTCATCAAAACACCGAGCCGCTTCATTTAAAAAGACATACATACAACGGTCTGCTATTTTTTTATGGTCTAAGTTTTTACGCTCTTGCGTAAAATTTTTATAAATAGATTCATCTGGTTTTTCTTTTTTACCATCTAAGTAAACATAGAATCCTTTATTATTTTTTCTTCCCTTTCGCCCTTCTTTTGAAATATTTTCAATTTCTTTTGGTACTTTAAGTCTATCTGAAAAAGGCTCAAATAATACTTTTATAATATGCTCACCAACATCAATACCAACTTCGTCTAAAAGAGTGATAGGACCTACGGGCATACCAAATTTTTCCATAGCCTCATCTACATCTTCAATTTTACCGCCTTCTGCTAAAATATTTAAAGCTTCTGCAATTTGAAATGCTAAAATTCGAGTGGTGTAAAAACCAGGGCCATCATTTACAACAATAATTTGTTTTCCCATAATTGTTGCTAAATCAAAAACAGCAGATACAGCTTTAGGATCCGTTTTTTCAGTAGTAATAATTTCTACTAAAGGCATTTTGGGAACGGGAGAAAAAAAATGCATTCCAACAACATTTTCTGGATTTTTCGCTGTTGCCGCAATTTTTGATATTGGCAAACTACTTGTGTTTGTAGCAAAAATAAAATTTGAATTTGGAATAGAGTCTTCACATTTTTTTAAAACATCGTGCTTAATTTTTATATCTTCAAATACAGCTTCTATAATAATTGGTGAAGATTTTAAAACTGAAAAATCAAGTGAGGGACTCACTCGATATACTTTAGAATCCCGCTCAAACCATTTTATTCTTTTCTTTTTGAAACGCTCTTCAAAGTAACTAGAAACAGATTTTAAGCCTCTTTGTAAACCAGAAGACTCTTTATCAATAATCACACTTCTAATATCTTTTTCAGCCAAAACTGTTGCAATACCATTTCCCATTAATCCCGCACCTAAAATACCAACCGTTGAATTTCCTTGCTCGAGATCGTTTGTATATTGTTCTTTAGATGAGTCCTGAATCGTTTTGGAATACGGATTTTTTTTCGCCGCTGTCATAATATTAAAAATGTGAACTAACGATCTGCTTTCTTCACTTATGACCAATTCTCCAAAAAGTTTTGCTTCAATTTCCAAACCTTTTTCTAATGAAACTTCAACACCACGCATAACACTTTCAAGAGCTTTTAAAGGCGCGGGGTAACGTCCTTTGGTACTTTTCATTACCATGCCACGACTTTGTTTCGTTATTAAAAATCGGCCTAATGGATTTCCTTCTAATGCAATTTTTTGAAAATCAAAGCTTCCTTGCATAGAAGAAACAATTCCTAATGAAGAAGGTAACACTCTTTTTCTAAATTTATTTTGCTTGCATAAAGCAATTGCCTTTTCAAGCAACTGGTTTTCGGGAACAAGATCGTCAACAAGACCTAGTTTCAAAGCTTTTTTTCCGTCTACTTTTTTTCCGGTAAGAATAAGATCGAGGGCTTGAGCAATTCCAATTAGTCTTGGCAGTCTTTGAGTACCACCTCCTCCTGGCAAAATTCCCAATTGAACTTCTGGTAATCCAAGTTGTGTTGACTTATGAGTTGTGCAAATGCGGAAGTGACAAGCGAGTGATAGTTCAAGACCACCACCTAAACAGGTTCCATGAATTGCGGCTACCGTTGGAACCTTTGCATTTGCAAAATAATTTACAATACGATGCAATTCCTTACTTCCTCTTTCACCAGCATCTTTACTTGTAAACGTTTCAAAAATAGAAATATCTGCACCAGCTGCAAAACAATTCTTTTTTGATGAAGTAATTACAATTCCTTCTACTTTATCATTTGCTAAAATTTTTGGTAAATTTTCATCGATATCTTCGAGCATGGAAACGGTAAAACTATTTACAGCTTTTGCTTCATCGTTCATGTCTATAATGCAAATTCCATCTTTCATTGAAAAATGAAAGACTTTTGATTTTGAAGTTAAATTCATTTTTAAATTCTCCTTTCTTTTGTTACTTTGATTCAAGTAACATTGCCATCCCAATTCCCCCGGCAGCACAAACAGCGACTACCGCATATTTGCCACCTTTTCTTTTTAGTATGCGAAGAGCATTTCCAATTAATCTTGCCCCTGTTGCGCCAAATGGATGCCCAATTGCAATCGCACCGCCTTGAATATTAATTTTTGATGGTGGAATTGTTCCAAATAAAGGGGAATCTAACTTTTCACGGCAGAATGTTTCGTTATTCATACAATCTAAACAACTTAATACTTGCCCCGCAAAAGCTTCATGAATTTCAAAAATGTCAATATCATCTTTTGTTAAATTATTTCTCTTTAATATTTTAGGAATAGCATAAGCTGGACCAATTAATAATTGATCATTTGGATCAACAGCCACAGTTACAGTATCAACAATATAACCAAGATAAGGTAATTTTTTTTCTTTAACGTAACTTTCACTTGCTAATAATGCGACAGCGGCTCCATCTGTTAAGGGACTTGAATTTGCAGCTGTTATCGTTCCGTTACGTTTGTCAAAAACAGGTTTTAATTTTGTCATAGATTCTATAGAAGTATCAGCTCTTACCATATTATCTTTATCAACAAATATATTTTTATCTTTTCCTGTCCACACAGGAACAATTTCATCCTTTAAATGTCCAGCTTCGATTGCAGAAGCCGCATTAATATGGCTTTTATATGCTAATTCATCTTGTCTTCCACGAGAAACATTATTTTTAACTGTCATTATTTCTGCATGCTCGCCCATTGTTAACCCTGTAAAAGGTTCTGCAAGAGCGGGAGGTTTAGGTAAAAACCATTTTGGATTCACACTACCAATAAGGGAAAGTCTTTCTTTAAATGATCTTGCTCTAGACATTTTAGTTAAAAAACGACGAGCTTCATCTGAAAAAGGAATGGGAACATCGGATAAAACTTCAACTCCCCCAGCTAAAACCAATTTATTTTTTCCAAGTAAAATTCTATCTGCGGCAATTTCCGCTGTCTGTAGAGAAGAGTTACAAGCTTTATTTAATGTAAACCCTGCTATTGTAGTTGGAAGCCCTGAAAATAAAACAATTTCACGAGCCAAATTTGCATTTTTAGTTTGTGGAATCACGACTCCCCAAATACATTCATCAATATCAGATGCCTGAACACCCGTTTTAGAGATAACTTCACTAGCGACTCTTAAACTTAATGAGAGTGCCGTTTCTTGTTCAAAAACTCCAAAAGATTTTACAAATGGAGTTCTCACAGTACTTACAACGACAACTCTTTCTTTTTTAGAACTTGAACTTTTTTTCGTACTGTTCTCAGTGCTCTCATTATTTTCCATTCATTCACCTCATTCATGATTAAACCCAAGTCCTCTAATATTATGGTGATAACAGTATCAGAACTTTTCATAAGCCCCAAATTTTTTAAATTTAGAATTTTTTTCTACTCTGCATTGTTAAGTTAAATAATTTAAATAAACAGAATGATTTTAATTTGGTTTCTATTTTGTTTTTTTACTTTATTCATTTTTAATAATTGATTTTATCACTATAAAGCTTTGAATTCGTCTTTAGTTAGCCCTTTTCAATCTTTAATCAAAGTGGTAAATCACCTATAGCTTTAACGTTTGTCATCGCAAATGCTAATAGCATAAATTAATTTAAACTTTATATTTAAGGAATCTATTATGGGTCGTCATAACACAATTGCAGGGCGAATGGCCTCTAGTGCAGCAGCAAAAGGACGTCTTTTTACAAAATTAGCAAGAGAAATCATGGTTTCCGCAAGAGCAGGAAGCGACTTGAATTCGAATGCTGCTTTAAGATCGGCAGTGAATAAGGCAAAAGACAATAGTATGCCAAAAGAAAATATTGAAAGAGCAATTAAAAAAGGCTCTGGAGAAATGACAGGCATGAGTTTTGAAGAAATTACTTATGAAGGCTATGGGCCAAATGGTTCTGCTATTATGATAGAAGTTCTTACAGATAACCGAAATAGAACACACCCTGAATTGCGTCGTATTTTTCAAAAAAATGGTGGCAATATGGGTGAAATGGGTGTCGTTGCTTGGATGTTCAAAAAACGTGGTGTTTTTGTAATAGATTCCTCAAAAGTTTCAGAAGATAAAATTATGGAAGTTGCTCTTGAAGCAGGAGCTGAAGATATTATTACCGAAGATAATTATACAACCGTATATACTGAAGTTGTAAACTTTGCTACTATCCGGGAAGCTTTAATAAATGCTGACATCCCCTTTGAAAAAGCAGGTCTTGAATTAATTCCAGACAATCTTGTTTCCTTATCAGGAGATAATGCAAAACAAGCTTTAGAACTTGTTGATAAATTAGAAGAACATGATGATGTTCAAAACGTTTATCATAATTTTGATATTCAAGAATAATAATTTATTTTGATTAAAGGAAATTTTATGTCAAAGTATTATTTTACAAATAAATATTTAACTTATAATGAAATGATTTCTGACATAGATAACCTTTGTAAACAAATACCAAAAAAAATTGAATTTGAAAAAATAGAACTTGCAAAAACCCTTGAAAATAGATTCATTATTGCTTTAAGAGTTTATCCAAAAGGAAAAAAGATAGATCAGCCTACTATATGGATTGATGCAAATATGCATTCCAATGAATTGATTGGTACAAATGCAGTTTTGGCTCATATCGAAAACTTAATTCAAAAACTTATATTTAATGAATCAAAGTTTTATTCTGTTAACTATGTTTTTGTTCCTCGAATTTGTCCTGATGGAGCGGAACAATATTTTACAGAAGGAAAACGAAGTAGAAGTAATGCTCGTGATTCTAGAAGTAAGATTGAAAAAGGAACTTTTTGGAATCGTCAATGTTTAGTTGATAAAGAAACAAAAGACAATGGTTATGATCTTTTTAAAAATAAAAAACGAATTGGATTGATGAGAAAAAAAACCAGTTCTGGGATTTGGGTTTGTGATGAAAAATATCCAGAATTAATGAGACGAAGAGAGCTTGGAGACAAAGAGCCTTTTTATAATATTTTTCCGGAAGGAATGATAGAAAATTATGATGGTCTAAATATACCATTCGCACTAAATTTAGGTGATAATGAAATTGATTTAAATCGTAATTTTCCAGTTGAATGGGCTCCAAATTATACTGAAAATAAAAGTGGTAAAATTTCTTTATCCGAAATTGAAAGCAGAGCAATTGCCGATTTTTCTTCCAAAATACCCCAAATATATTTTTGGCTAAATTATCACTCTTTTGGTGGCGTATTTATTCGTCCTTTAGAATCTAAAGATGACTGTGAAATGAATATTTTAGATAGAAGTATCTACCAAACTCTTGATAAAAAACTAGAAGAAATCACAGGCTATCCATCTGTAAGCGGTCACAAAGAATTTACTTATATTCCAGGAAAACCATTACAAGGCTGCCTCTCTTCCTATGCATATCACTCCTTAGGGGCTTATTGTTACGTTTGTGAATTATGGGATCTCCCACAAAGAATTGGTAGAAATGAAAGGCCATTTATAAATAGATATGATTTTTGGTCGAAAAAAGAATGGCGAAGTGTTTATGAGTATGACCGTGATGAAAATCAAGGAATTATGTTTGGAAATTCTTGGAAAAAATACAATCATAAACAACTTGGAGAGGTTGAAATTTCTGAAATTCCCACTTTTTTTGGAATTAATAACCCTCCACAAAAATTAATTCATGAAGTCATTCAAAATCAAGTTCCACTTTTATCTTTATTTGTTGATATTGCACCTTTACCAAATGTTTCTGTTAACTTATCAAAAGAAAGTACAAGTAATTTAAAATATGCTGAATTAACTATTTCCAATGATGGATTTTTACCTACTTTTGTTTCTGAAGCGAGAAGCCGATCACAGGGCTCCAAAAAAATTATAATTGAAGTACTTGATATTAAAAATGCTACTCTTATTGGAAATTCTATTTATCAAATAGATCCACTTGCAGGATATTCCCCCATTATTAATGGATGGATAAATTCTGTTGACATTGGAACAAATTTATATACCACGAAAACAATTAAAATTCCTTTTCAAACCGAAAATGAAAAAAGCAAATTCAGTGCTATATTTAAAGTTAGCTTTTCTCATTTAGGGGAATATTATGCTAAATTTGTTAATGAATAACTTCTTTTATTTTTATTAATAATTGTTTTAATAAAAAAGGCTTTTCAATTAATAAGGAACTATCTCTAGAAAATTCATTTCTCAAAAGAATATCCTCGGTATGACCTGTCAAAAATATTATTTTCATTTCAGGAAATAATTGTGCTATTGAATCTGCTAAATTTTTTCCACTAAATAATGGCATTATGATATCTGTAATTACTAATTTAACTTCATTTCCTTTGTTTTTTAAAATTTCAATTGCTTCGTATCCATTTTTAGCTAAATAAACATCATATCCAAATATTTTTAAAGAATTCGAAATAGATTCACTTAACTCTTCTTTATCTTCTACTACGAGTATTTTTTCTTTACCTTCAAAATTTATATTATTTTGTTCGTCTAATTGTAAAGAATTTAATTTTAAATCAGTAGCTGGAAAATAAATTTGAAATGTCGTACCTTTTCCTAATTCACTATGGACTACTATAGAACCTTTATATTGCTCAACTATAGAATATATTGTTGCTAAACCGAGTCCTGTTCCTTTACCCTCTTCTTTTGTAGAGAAGAAAGGTTCAAAAATTCTTGCTTGAACATTTGAATCCATTCCAACTCCATTATCAATTACTGATAAAACAACATAATGACCCGCTTTCAGAAAATGGCTACCCAAAGCAGTATCTTCCAGAATTTCTTTATTTGAGGTTTCAATTTTAATAAGACCAATCTCACCAATAGCATCTCTAGCATTGATAATTAAATTTAAAATAACTTGTTCAATATGAGCAGGATCAGCCAAAACATTTTCAATTTCAATTGATAGATCTTTTTTTAATTGCATATTTTCTGGTAATAATCTTATTAACATTCTATCAATATCTTCAATAATTAAATTAATATTGAGCGATATTAAATTCACTCTTTGTTTTTTACTAAAACTTAAAATTTGTTGTAATAATTTAGCAGCATGTTTTGATGTTTTTTTAATTTGTTCTGTTTGTTTTTTTACGACAGGAGATATATTTTGTGATGAATTTAGAATAATATCACAGTTTAAATTAACTATTGTAAGCATATTATTAATATCGTGAGAAATCCCACCAGCAAGTTGCCCAATGGATTCCATTTTTTGCGAACGTTGAATTTTTTCTTTTAAATCTGTCTGATATCTTGTTCTTAAAAAATACTTATTTTGATCTAAACTCATTAATTTTAATTTCACACTATCTGTTACATCATCAATTTTCATAATGATATAATTTAATTTTTTATTTCTATCAAATATAGGTAAATTTGAAACTTTCCAATATTTTAAAACTTGAGTTTGAATTCCATTTAGATTCACCTTAATATTAAATTTTTGAATATCCATAAATTCTTCTGTATGTTCATTAAGAACTTTATCTAAGGATAATTTTAAATTCTCTATTCCTGAATCTTCTTCCATGTGCAAATTTATTTTGAAAAAATAAAATAGATTAAATCTAACAATCAAATGTCGTTTCATATTCAATAAGTTAACAAACTGATTGCTTGCCGATTTTATCACTAAATTATCATCTAAGATAACATACGACATGGGCAATAAGTCGCATAAAGATTTATAATCAAGCTCATCTTTTAATTCTTTAACCAAAGAAAACCTCTTTATTTAAAAGCATAAAAGTTAATAAAAATGAAATTAAATCTAAAAATTAAAATAATTCATAACGAAGAGCAAAACTATTCCTTTTCGTTTACGATTTGGTTGTCATCATCGATCCATTCATTAAACCCATGTTTTCTTAAAGCTTCGATGATTGACGACCTTTCTGTTACAATCATTTCTCGTTCACAAAATTTATTATCTAAATAGCCTCGATGATCATCATAAGGATTGCAAATGGCAAGTCTATATTCTTCTAATGGGGCAGCACCAACACTCATGAGATCATCAAAGTTTTCTAGACTGACTTCGGAAAAATCATATTTTAATTGATTTGAAGGAATGTATGGCAAATTATGTGAACGAGCAAGACATCTTGCTAGAGTAGACTCATCAATATAATTTAAATCAAGAAGAGCATCGGCCACAGATAGTTTCCAATTTTCTGCAAATTTTGTAACAATAGACCAATCTATTTTATCAATTTTAATTTCATAATTAAGTACTTCATAAAGATTAGGGAGAATTAAAGATGAGTTATTCATAAAATCCTAGTTAAGTTTTTTTTTGAGTTTCAATTAATTTTTTTATTTCCATTATTTTTGAAGCAATACCCTTCGATATTTTTCCAAGTTCTGGGTCCGACTCCAACTGATAAGGAAGCATGTCTGATAAAATTTTGCTAGTCATTTCCAAATTTTTTAAAGATTTTTCAAATTGCTGTTCTTTAAGTTGGACTAGAGCCAAATGATAAATAATAACAGGCTCTTCTGGTTCGAATTTCAATGCCTCTTGAATATATTTTAATGAGTTTTTTAAATCATTTTTTTGAAAATAAAGCCAGCCTAATGAATCTAAATAAAAACCATTTTTCGGATTAATCGTGACAGCCTTATGGAGTATTTTACGAGCATATTCTATTTTTTGATTCCGCTCCACTAAAGTATAACCAAGAAAATTTAAACCATCTCCATAATTGGGCCATTTTATATATATTTGTTCTGCAAATTGCAGAGAAGCCTCTTCCGATTCTGCATATCTTAAATATTCAGCTTTTTTTAAGTATAATTCTTTTGCTTCTGGTACTTTTTTGAGAGACGTATTTATGATTTCAACCGCTTCTTTATAATGTAAATAAAATGCTAAAATATTTGCTTTAAATATGGTATCTTCTGCAATGTTACTTTCTGAAATTTCAAAACTTTTAATATTTTTTTCAGCTTCTTCTTTATTATTTGAATTAATGTATATTAATATTTTTGCCTTTTTAGAATCGTGGTATAATTCGCTTTCTTGAGTTATTTTATTTAAATAATCAATTGCTTCATTAAATTTACGTTGACCTTCACTACATATTGCAAGATAATACATAATGACTGAATTATTATACTTCTCCTTTGAAAGTTCTACCAATCTTTTAGAAGCACCTTTAAAATCTTTATTGACAATTAAAATTTTGGAAATTTGAAAAGAAAACTCAGGAGGAAATGGGATATGCTCATCAGAGCTTGCCTCTAATTTTAATAGTATAGATAAAGCTTCTTGTAACTTTTTTTGATACAATAGAATATTTACATAGTTTTGTGCATTTAAATTATTGTCCGATTCTTTTTCAAAAGCCAATTTAAAATATTTTTCTGCTTCAGAATAGTTTTTTAAATTTTGCTCAATTTTTGCGATAATTGTAATTATTTCTATATTTTCAGAGTCTAATAAGTAAGCGTTTTTTGCATATTTTAAAGCACTCATATTATTTTTTTCCGTATAATATTTTTGTGCTAAAGCTAACATTACATTTGTTGACTTAGGATTCTTTGATAAAAAATTTTCTAAAATTCTTTTTTTATTATTTTTTATATTTGAAGCATAAAAAATAACAATTGCTTCATTATTTGGATATTTTTTATAAGCTCTTTCAAGGGTCGTAATTAAAGAATTATAATCACCATTCAATTGATAAACCGAAGCAATTAAAATTTCGATATCAGGTTTTTGTGGAAAAAGAACTTCTAGTTTTAATGCAATTTCAAGAGCTTTTTCATTTTTTTTAAGATTAATAAGGGTATTCGTTAGATTAATTCCACATATTAATGTTTTGTTTGTAAAAAAAGAGGCTGTATATAGTTTTTCAGCAATGATGTAATTTCTTTTTTCTTCAAATATTTTACCAAGTAAAAATGCTTCATCTGCATCTGATGAAGATAATTTGTTAGCTTCAAAATTTTGGATTATTTTATTTATCCGATTTTGAGCATAAGGAGATACAGTGGTTGGAGGATCTTTATTGCTATTTATTTCTTTGTCCGTTTCATTTTTTTCAATCGGCAAATGAATTGAATCTGCACTTGTATTTAAATTTGTTTTACTAGCACAAGAATTATTTAAAACGAACATAACAATGATAAAAATGAATTTAGCGTTCTTACCAAAACAAGACATTTCATTATCCTTGTTAAGTTATTCCCTAAAGCCCGTTCGCAAAGCGATAAGGTATTCCATCAAATGATCCACTCGACATGAATACAATTGTATCACCTGGACTGACTTGTTGTTTTAGGGTCTCAAGCAATTTTTCATTGTCGTCAAAATAACTTGCATTTTCACCACAGGCCTTAGCAACAGAGGGGCCATCTAAAATTTCATCTTTCTCCATTCTCATATCCTGTGGCACTTTCCCTA
>NZ_JBIPMD010000114.1:0-10035 GCF_044369315.1 Silvanigrella sp. | reverse complement strand
TAATAAAACTTTGTCTGCATGAAAAAAACTTTTGCTCAACTGATCCTGTAAAACTCTCCTTCTCATCGTTGCATTTCTAGGATCAAAACAGGCTATTAACTTGCCTTTCTTGCCAACACTTTTCATATAACTTCGAAAAGCCTCTAGAGTTGTTACGATAGCAGTGGGATGATGAGCAAAATCGTCAAAAACAGAGATATTATTTTTTTCTTTTAGTAATTCAAATCTTCTTTTAACACCTTTAAAGCTTTCCATAGATTTACAGAGTTTACTTAAAAAAACTTTATTTTCTTTATAAATTGGTAAATGGGTCAATTCGGTATCTTTTATTTCATCTAGAATATTTGACGCATGCAATATTGCAATTGATGCAACAGCATTTAATGCGTTGTGATTTCCAAACATCCCTGTTTTAAATTTTAATAATTTTCCATTAGGTTGTTTGCATTGAATTTCAATTCCGTTTTTCAAGGTTTTATAGGAAACCAATTGCCAGCATACAGAGCTTTTTGATTGCTTAAAAGCACTAAATCCAATGACATGAGCACCTGAATTTTTAGCTACTTGATATGATCTTTTATCATCAAAATTTGCAATTACAATTCCATTTCTTTCTTTTGTTAATTTAGCAAGTTTTAAAAATTCATTTTCAATCGCTTCTACATTAGGGTAAATATCAGCATGGTCAAATTCAATGTTATTAATTAAACATATTTTGGGTTCATAATGTAAAAATTTAGGGCCTTTATCAAAAAAAGCAGAATCATATTCGTCCCCTTCTAAAACAAAAAGATTTTTTGATTTTAAAGCAAAACCAGCCTCAAAATTTGCTGGCCTTCCCCCTATCAAAAAGGATGGTTTTTTTCCTAATTTTGTTAGTAGATGAGTAACTAAACTACTGGTTGTTGTCTTTCCATGAGTTCCACTAATAATAATATTTCGACTTTTCGATAAAAAATATTTTCTTAGGGCAGAAGGAAAACTAAACATAGGTATTGTTTGTGATAAAATTTCTTCTAATTCATCATTTTTCTTTAAGCTCGCACTTAAGCGGCTTACAACATTCGCAAGAATAATGGCATCGGGTTTATTATTAAATATATTTTCAGCTTTAAAACCAACATCGGGTTTGATTCCTAGGTCGGAAATCACTTTATCCATTGGCGGATAAATGGGAGTATCACTACCTGTTACGGTATAACCCGCTTCTTGAAAAAGGCCTGAAACTTGAGCCATACCAGTTCCACCAATTCCTGTCATGTGTATTTTTAATTTAAGATGATTTTCATCTAATTTTTTACAAAATAAGTCCGGAGAAAAACGAGTTGCAACTAAATTTGTTTTATCTATTTTATTATAAATTGTTAATTTAGGGTTATCATTAAAATTAATTTTTATGTTCCCTTTCATAACAAGTGGAAATCTAAATTCGTCATGACCAAATAAAGGAAAATCTATAATTGGTAAATTTAATTTTTTAGAAATAATATCAATTAAAAATTCTCTATTCAATGACTTTTCATTAGAATCTAAACAATCTGAAAAATTTCCCAACACGATTGCTTTCGTATTTTTTATTAATTCTGAATTTATAAGAGCATCTATCTTTCTAATTATCCTATATAAATGTTCATTACATTCTTCAATAAACAAAATATTATTTTTAGGAAATTCAATATATTTTAGAGAAGCTAGACTTTCAGCCAAACTTAGATTTAAAGGAATACAAACTCCATCCATATTTGATTTTGAAAATTTATCTATATTATTGTAAATTTTAACAGGAAAAGTATATTCATTTTCTGTGTCATTAAGCAATTCAATTAAACATTTTTGATCTAGCATAGGCCCATTAAAAAAATTGGGTGAAAAGGCATTTTGCCCATGAATATAACGAAAATTTGGGTATCTTAAAGATAAATAAACACCAATAAAAGAAATATCAGAAAAACCAATCAATGTTTTTTCTGGAATAACAGGTGGAAGTATATTTTCTAAAAATGGGATAATTTCCGTGCAACCCATTCCTCCTCGAGCAGCAATTAAGATATTAAACTTTCTCATTGTTAAAGCATAACCCAGCTGCGCAGCTCTCTCCATAATAGGAGCAGCGGTCACTCCATCATATGAAATTTGATTTGGTAAAATTTCAGTGACATCAAATCCTAAATTTTTTATTTTTTGAATTCGTTCTAATTTTTTTTTATCATCTACTCTATTTCTACCTGAAGGATGTATGATTGCAATATGCTTTTTTTCTTTAAAATTCATTGAATATCTCCTAATTTATTTCATTTATTTTTTTAATTAAACTTATTTTATTTTTTTGTGATTCGGTCCAAATAGTAATATAGGCGTATTTGATATTACTCGTATTTTTAAAATTATTTATTAATTTTTCTTCTATTAAATCTGTTAATTCTTTATCTTTATATTTTAAATTAATGATATCTGGACAGTCAAAGGATAAAATGCAATTATTTTTATCCATTGCGTAACAATAAGATAAAATACCAGTGTCATCTTTTTCAGTTAGTGAAGAAGTCTCTATTTTATTTTCAATTTCAATTTGACAAGTCACAGTATCTAAATTATTTGTGTTTTTTAATTCAAAATTTATATTATTTTTATAGGAATTTTTTGATAGAATATACTGATCATTTAAAAATATATGGTATTTCAATAATTGTGGTTTTCCTATATGAATGAATGAAGCTTCACATATATATTCATTATTATCTTTTTTTGAAAGCTTTGATCCTAAAAAATAGCCATTAAATATATCTAATTTCTCTTCATTTAATTTATTTTCAGCTTCTTTCTTCTTTATTTTTTCTATTATTGGATATTTTGTTAAATTCTCTAAATAACCTGATTCAGAGTAAAATAAATCTAAATTTGTTTCTTCATTTATAAAATGAAACTTTAACTGAAAGGGTGAAAAAGAATTTATATTGTTATTCTTGTGAAGAAAAATATTTACTTTATCTAAATTATCTAAATAATTTTTTTTAATATTTACATTATAATTATTTAATGAAATATTATTTATTTCTATTTTTTTATATTTATTATTTATAGATTTTAATGTGTTTTCTAAGTTTTTTTCATTAATCTTAATTGTTTTACCATGTGATAATGTAGTGCCATTTGTAACAACTATATTACAAAAGTCTTCTTTTTGATTAAAATTAAAATTATATTCATAATAATATATTTGCTTTTTCTCTAATAACCTAATTATATTCATATTCTTAATTGAATTTTTTCTTTCAAAATTTATAATATTCTTATTTAATTTATTCTTTTCAAGAATAAATTGTGTGGATAAAAATAATTTTTGTGGATCCTGAGTTATTACAAAACATTTTTGCCCTTGTTCTAAATCTAAAATTCCTGAGAATAGAATATTTGGTTTAAAATTTGAAATAAAAAACTTAACATTTGAATATAAGTTTGTGTATTTATTATTTTCAAATACTCGAATTACGAGCGGGAATTTTGGAATATTAAATAAATCAATCAATTGTGAATCTTTGATATAATTTTTAATATTGTTAATATCTGTATCATTAAATTTTAAAAAAACATTATTATTTTTATCCGCATAACAAATATTTTCGGTTAATTTATAATTTTCTTTATTAGATAAATAACATTTAATATGATTTGAATGAAAATCTAAATTATCTTTGAAAAGAAATTTTTTTGAAATATTATTTAAATTAAAAACATAGCTATCCCTTAACC
Organism: Silvanigrella sp.; assembly: GCF_044369315.1. Lineage (NCBI taxonomy): Bacteria > Pseudomonadati > Bdellovibrionota > Oligoflexia > Silvanigrellales > Silvanigrellaceae > Silvanigrella > Silvanigrella sp. The sequence goes on along the minus strand of NZ_JBIPMD010000114.1, from coordinate 6,285 downwards.
AAGAAGGATTTTTTTTGTTGGGATCTCGAACAATATATGAAGAAGCTCCAATAATGCTATTATTTAAAATTTTACCCGCAACTATGCATGTGATATAATTTTTATTTAAATTATAATTTAAAGTACTTTTATTTCTGAAATCTTTTATTTCAGAGTTACCAGCAAACCAATATATATTATAAAAGGAAGACTTTTGAATTGATTCAGGAATATTACATTCAAATATTTGTTCATTTCTATCTGCAGAAATAGATAATTTATCAGATATATTATCAAAATTTTCTTGATTTTCAAATACATTAAAAATTACAATTTCTTTTTCAAAAATTTCATTATTGATATTCAATGAAATTTTAATTTTTTCATGCAACAAAGATTTTTTAAAACTATCGTTTGGAATTATTTTAATTTGAATTGTATTTGGTTCTCCAGAATCTAATATATTGCATTGAATGTTATTACTTTCTTTACAAACCCATTCATGTTTTAATGACATTATATTTAAATTTGTTGAATATTGAATTATTTTTGGCTTTATATTTTTTTCAAATCCTATTTGATTAGGTCCTACTATTTCTAAATATTTATTATCTATTTCAAAAACTTTTGATATTCCATTATTATTTGAACATTGATAATTTTCTCCATACTTAATATATTTTTCAGGCAATACTTGTAAATTAAAGTCAGGTATAATTTTATCATTTTTATACCAAATAAAATCTTTGTTATTTGGATTATATAAAAAAGAATTTGAATGACAAATAAAGCTTTTATCAAATATAGAGTTTTTAAATTCAATATAGGGCGGAATTTTTATTTTTTCCTTTTCTATATCTATATTATTTAATACAAATTGTATTCCTATTTTGGAAACTACATTACTCTCTTTTTTTAATCCAACAGTTAAGTTAAATATTCGATATTTTTCATTTCCCAGTAAATTTGAAATTTTTTGATAATCACTATTTTTGCTCTCAATGCCTCCTGTTTCTTTGTCAATTAAGGAACAAAAATTATTTTCTTCGACATTATCTGAGCCACTTTCGCAGAAAAAAAATTGATCCACTTCTTTTGTTTTAAAATAGTTGGAAATTGAAAAGTCAGAAATTGATGAAATAGTATATGAATTTACTCCTGGTGATATATTAGGCCAGTTTTCAAATACGGAAAAGCTTTCTTTTATAAGATCTTTTTTATATAATAAGCCATCAAATAAAATTGTTTCGCAAGTTAAAGTAGGAAATTTTTGTGCAAGTGAAAAATCAATTGAGTCAGAATAGGTTTCAATTTCTCTTTTTTTATCTGCAGTATATAAAATCCATTTTTTCTGAAAAACTTTTACTTTAGAATTTGAATTATTTAATTTACAATTTAATTTTTTAGTATTATAATCAGCTGAAATATTAGTATAATTATGTTCTATTTGATTTGTCTTATTAAAGTAAACAACATCAGGAGCAATAATAGGCATTATCAATGCTCTTTCTTAAAGAAATGAGCTAATTATTTAGCTCAAAACATTCTAATACCTTGGAATTGAATTGTCTAATTTAGAACTGTACGCATCAATACCACCTTGCAAGCTTCTTGCATTTGCAACACCATTTTCTCTTAGATAAAGTGTAGCATTCATTGAGCGTAAACCATGATGGCATACCACAATTACACATTCAACCTGCTTTGATTTTTCTACATTTAGCTCAAAGTTTTTTTCAGTCAATAATATAGAATTTGGAATTTTGGCAATTTCATATTCCCAGTCTTCACGTACATCTAAAATTAAGGTTTTTGCATTTCTTTTTTGCATTTCAGAAAATTCAGATACCGTTATTTCCGATTTTTGCATATCTTCAACACCGTCATTTAAAGTGCTGACCATAGCTTGTGCATCTTTATTATGTTTCACCGCCACTTGCTCAATGGTTTCATTAGACTCATAACCACAACTTGCACAACCTCCCACATGAAACTTACTATGGAGAAGTGAGCGTGCAAAAGGAAAGCGGGTTTCAACTTCCTTCATAGTAGAGGATAAACAAAATACGGTTTCCATAAAATTTCTCCTTTATCTTAAAATAGACAATGAAACATGGCGGTTCTATTTGTCTCATTGTTAACATGGATATAATCTAAACCGAGTTAAGAAAACACTGTTTTTTGGAGGCAAGAAACATGTATGCAATAGAAAATTGGATCGCTGGTAGGCTTAATAAAATAGACAAATCAAAATTTGAGGGAAGTGGCCGTAGGCATTTTTCCCTTAATAATCTACAAGATGTCTCTGTTTCTTATTATGAAGTCCCCCTTTCTTCAGGACCTGGAACGGCTTTTTTATCCGTACCCAAAAACATGGAAAGCGCTCAAAATTCTTTAATTATTCTTATGCATGGTTTAGGAGACGATTGCTCCTACCCCTTATTGCATTGGATTCGATTTTTAAATTTAAGTGGCCTTTCTGTTTTGTCATTTGATTGGGATGGCCACGGAGTTGATGGTTCTTCTGTCCTTGATTTTCAACAGGCTACAAGAAGTCTTCCCTTACTCTTACAACGTTTATTTGGGAATGAATCTGGTTCTGGACTCAGCGCGAAAAGAGAAGGTCCTTCGTGTTTTTTAATGGGACACTCAATGGGAGCATCCTTTGCTTTAATTGCAGCAACCAGACATGACGTTTCAGAAAATATTGATGGCGTCGTTGCTGTTTCACCTGCATTGATGATAAATACCTATTCAAAAGCGGCCGGTGAACTTTGGAATTGTTTATATCCAAGTGCATGGTTAAAGGATTTTTTAAATAAATTTTCTTATTATGGGTTAGATGGCTTATTTCCAGCAACAGGATCCTTTAAAAGAAAATCTTTTCCTTTAAGAATGAGAACCGCTGTTGGTTATGCAGATCAAGCTCGAAATTTTGTAAACGAAACATTTGAAAAAAGAAGAATTTTACGAGATGTTCGTGTTCCTGTATTGTGGATGCATGGAATGAAAGATCGAATTGCTCCCTATTCTAATGTTGCATCGCTTATGATGGAAATTCCTTCCGCTTTTTTTGCTCATAATGACGAAAAAAGAGGGCATTTAAGAATGGCATTTTCTGATCAAATTCCTAAGTATTGCTCATCCTTTATAAAGCAATGCTACGATTTAAAAAATAATAAATAATTACTTATTTCGGGATGGTTATTGTGAATACTAAAACAAAATGGTTAGTGGGTATTTTGGGTTTTATTTTGTTTATTGTCCTTTTTTTATTAATTCTTCCTTTTATGATAGATTTTAATAAATTCAAACCACAAATTCAAAATATAGTTGCTGAAAAACTAAATGCTAAAGTTAATTACTCCTCTGCAAGATTAACAATTTTTACAGGTATTGGAATTGAGTTAAAAGATATTTCCCTTGAAAATACCGATGAAGTTTTTATGGGAACAGAGCTTTTTAAAGTAAAAAATATCAAATTTAAGACAGAATTTTGGCCTTTATTAAAAGGAAAATTCATAGGTAATATTGAAATTAACAATCCAGAAATAAATTTAATGAGATCTACTGGAAGAAACAACATAACCTCGCTCATTAAAAAGCAAGCTTTAAAAGGAAATAATTCAAATAAAAATGACGAACATAAAACTCAAGAAGAAAACTTAATTGATTCTAAAACAGCTCCAAATTCGGGAAACTCTTTTGCAGACAAAATTTTAATCAAATCATTTGAAGTTAAAAATGCAACTTTTTATGTTTATAATGTCTCTGGTCCTAGAGAACAAGAAATTGCAAAAATTAAAAACATGAATCTGATTATTTCTAATATCGGAGTTGGAAAGGATACCAAAATTGATTTTTCAACCGATTTAGATATAAAAGACAATGATTATTCTGTTAAAGGTTTAGTTTCTTTAAACTTTATTATTAATACAGAATTAGAAGGAATGGAATGGAAAAACTCAATTTTCAATAGCAAATTAAGTTTTGATAATCTCGATATAAATTATAAAAATGCTTTTGTTAAAAAGAAATCCATTCCTTTCCATATGAACTTTTCCGGAATGGCATCACCTAAAAATGTAATTGTAGATAATTTTAAATTAGATTTACAATCTCTAGATGCAAAAGCTAAAGTCAATATTTTTGGATTAGACAAACTAAATTCGGATATTCAATTTTCCTTAATTTCTCAAAATCTTTCGGAACTAGGTGAAATTCTTCCGCAACACAAAGATATGCTTATAAATGCAACTCTCGATCTCAAATCCAAAATTGCGGGCTCGTTATTACAACCAGAAACTTTAGATATCTTTCTTGATCTCAAATCAAAATTAACCGATTCTGATATTCATTTAACTTTTGATGCAAAATCAGTTAAACCTTTATTAGGTTCTTTAAAAATTCAAAGTCAAAATTTATATTTATCAAAAATTATAAAACCATTTATGTCTAAATCTTCAAACACTCCTAAAAATGAAGAAAATAAAATAACTTCAAATTCAAAAAAGGAAGAAAATAATGAATCAGAAAAAAATACCACAAGCTCTCCTGGAAACATAAATAATGACGAATTTACTTTAACGGATAAAGAAAAAAAGTTACTCGCTGGCTCTGACTTTTACACGGAAATGAATATTGGAAAATTAGTATACGACAATATCATTATAAATAATTTTATATTAAACTCTAAAATTAAAAATTATAATGCTACTTTAAATAGATTATCAATGAATCTTTTTTCAGGAAGTTTATTAACAACAGCAAATGCTGACTTAGGTGTTTATCCTGTTCCTTATTATGGAAATTTAAATTTAAATGGCGTCAAATTAGAAGAAATCTTTAAAGCAATAAAGCCAGAATCTCAAAAAAGTCCCATTGAAGGCAAAGCAGATATTAAAATGAATTATAGTGCAAGAGGACTCACAAGACCAGCTCTCTCTAAGACACTAAACTCTAAAGGAACATTTTTATTTAATGATGGCACAATAAATACCAAAAACTTAGTTTCATTAGCTGGAGAACAATTTAATAAATTTGTAAAAAACACCTCACTCGTTGGTTTAAAAATTGATTCTGATTCCTTAAAAAAACTGAGTCTTTCTGATGACAAAAGCACTAAAAAAAGTCTGAAAAATCAAAGGGGTGATTTTGAAATTAAGGACGGAAAATTTTTATTAAGAAATACTGTTTCTAGTGAAGAAGGAATATTAAAGTTACATGCTGATATAGGCATTGATGAGTCACTATCAGGAACAGCAATTTATATTGCAAGTAATAAAGTTAGAGATAACTTAACAAGCCAAAGTAAATACGCAAAATATTTTCTAAATGAAAAAGGAGAGTTCATTTTAGATTTAACTTTAGATGGCACAATCACAAATCCAGAAGTAGGGATTCAAACTTCTGAATTACAAAAAAAGTTGGTTAAAAATGCCTCAAAGGAATTAACCAACAAGCTAAAAGAAGAAATTAAAAAGAACCCTGAAGCTCAAAAAATCCAAGAAGATGCTAAAAAACTTCTAGAAAAAAATGGAATTGATTTACAAAAGTTAGGTTTTTAGCTCCCCTTTTCTAACATCCCTAATGTGAATGATAAATCTCCAATAGAATAAAATTTCAAAAAGAGGAATAAAGGCAACTGAAATCCCATTTGCAACATTTCCCATATATTGATTAGGGATAACAAGACTAATAATCCATAATAATAAAGAATAGCTTGCTATTGCTATGAGAGTGTAAGCAATAAAACGTACGCTTAGGACAACATATAAAGTCACTGCCCTTGTTAAAAAATCTTTACCAGCATTCCCCCCCATTCACACGGTATGCAATAAGCAAGCCTAAAATAACAATAAAAATATTCACAGCAGATTGCACTTTATCTATAACATTATATTCTGATGGAAAAAAAACTCCTATTTCAGAATAGAGAGTGAATAAAATAACAAATATAAAAAAATAAAAAAATTTATACTTTTCTGTTAAATGATTTAAGATAAGATCATTCTTTAAATTTTTAATACTCCATAAATACATTATTTTTGATCCTTTTGATAAGTATAAAAAGTAAAAACGAGTCCTTGCTACAATAATAAACAAAATTAAGAATATTTACAGTTCATTTTAAATTTAAATATAAATTCATTCATAATTTATAATTTTTTAGATATAAAAGAAAAGGTTTTTTGATTTTATATAAATATTTATTATATTGATTCTCATTATCGTTTTTTTAGTGTATTTAAAACAAATAATTATTAAGTAATTTTAAATTTTGCTCATTAATTATTTTTTAATAAT
>NZ_JBIPMD010000086.1:0-11832 GCF_044369315.1 Silvanigrella sp. | reverse complement strand
TTATCGCTTTTTGGACGTCTAATATATTTAAACGCGGCAAACCATCTTGACCAACATAACCACCATTTCCTCTTACTTTTTGATCACCTCCTGAACAAAAAGCTTCTTTGCCTTCACCGGTTAATATTATGACACCAATTTTTGAATTGTCTCTGCATATTTCAAACGCCTGTAATAACTCTTTAACGGTTTCAGGACGAAATGCATTTCGTACATGAGGGCGGTTTATCGTTATTTTTGCAATACCATCTTCTGTTCTATCTAATTTAATATCTTGAAACTCGTGCATTGTATTCCAAATATTTAAGCTCATCGAGGACTCCTTCATAAAGAGAATTGTAAGCATTTCCATACCATATTTGTATTTACTTATTTTCTGTAGAAAATTCAACAATTTTGATTCGATCAAAAATTATTGAAAAAAAAATATTTAAAATATTTTTTTACTTGTATGAAAACACTTGCGAAACATTATTTCATTTTTTTTGTTTGACAATTCATATACTAAGTATTAAAAAATTTATTGAGTATATTTGTATTACTCTGTAACTTAAAAGTTTTATGATATAAATCTCATTTCAATTTTCTATTAATTTATAAAATAAATAATGTTATAGACCAAATTATATTAAAGTTTAATTGCAAATTCTAAAAATTGGACAAAAAAAATGAGAAATAATTTACAAAAAAACATCGATATGCCTTTTATTACAAATAATATGAATAAATTTCATAATTCATTGTATAAAAAAATGATAGAAGGAGATAACCAAGATGGGTTATTCTATATTTTTATACAAACATTTAAATATTTAGAACAAGAACTAAATATAAACCGATATGATATTTTTTATGAATTTGTAGAAAGTCATATTTATCTTGAAAAAAAAGAAGATAGTTTAATAGAAGACATATTTTATTTATTTTTAAAAGATTTAAATTTTTATAATAACAATACAGTAAAATATTACTCTCTTCATGAAATGACAAAAAGATTATGTTTAACAAATAAATTTAATACAAACATTAAATCAATAAAATTTAACCGAATAGGAAAAAGCTATTGGACTGTTATTAATTTTCCAGATTCCTGTGAAGATTTGTTTAAAATTAAATTACCATTTAAAACAAATTTTAATGAAATCAAAGTTCTTTATATTTCATCAAATAAAGGGTTTTTCAATGGAATTATCAATCATAATATAGAAAAATACCTTTATTTGTACTCAAATGATCATATTATTTCTGATATAAATATGGAATCTGTTTTTATGAAAATTGGATTAGTTTAATCATAAATTGTCCATGCAATTTCCAAAATTCCTAAAATTTCGTTTTCTCCAATTCGGTTATTTTCTCCTAATTTATTCCCTTTTGATACTTCTATTACTTTTTTAGCAATATCTGGTAAATCATTTTTGGATATTTTATATTCAGACAACCTTGTTTTTGCACCTAAAGATCTAAAAAACTTTTCTGTTTTATCTATAGCCGTAGAAGCTATTTTGGTGTCAGAACTATAATCTAAATTAAATACTCTTTTTCCATAAGAAACTAATTTCTCTTTTTTAAATTCAAATTCGTGTTTTAATAACGCTGGCAAAATAATAGCGAGAGTTTGCGCATGATCTAAATTATACAATGCGGTTAACATATGACCAATTTGATGAGTTGCCCAATCTTGTGGAACTCCTTTTCCAATAACCCCATTTAAAGCATGGGTCGCACACCACATTAAATTTGCTCTTACATCATAATCTTTTGGATTTTTAAGCGCTTTTGGACCTTCTTCAATTAAGGTATTTAAAATAGCTTCGCTTTGACGATCTTGCAATGGAGAATTTATTTTATATGTTAAATATTGTTCTGTAGCATGAACAAAAGGATCTATAATTCCATTAATCACTTGTCTTTCAGGTAAACTAAAAGTAACAGATGGATCTAATATAGAAAAAACGGGATAAGAATGAACCGATGAAAAATCTTTTTTTTGCTGCATACTTCTTCTTGAAATAACACTAAATGGATTCATTTCAGAACCCGTAGCTGGCAGCGTTAATACACAACCAAGAGGCAGAGCATTTTCAGTCTGTTCTCCCATTAATATATTCCAAGGATCCGATTTTTTAAATTTAACGGCATTTGCAATAAATTTACAGCCATCAATAACAGACCCTCCACCTACTGCTAAAATAAAATCAATTTTGCACTTTCTACAAAGTTCAACAGCTTTCATTAGAGTATCGTATTCAGGATTCGCTTCAATTCCAGAAAATTCATAAACATCTTTATGCATTAATGCTGTTTTAACTTGATCATAAATTCCATTTTCTTTAATAGACCCACCACCAAACGCAAATAGAATTTTTTCATGATTTTGTAACAAAGATGGTAAACTTCCAATAGATTCTTTTCCAAAAATAATTTTAACGGGATTATATAATTCAAAATTATTCATTTTTTAATCCTTTTTTAAAGATTTATAATCTCATTCATCTTTAAATTTATAAGTTAATTTTAATTCACGAGCAGCTTTTACTTCATCTACTTTTTCACGGAAAGCTCTCTTAGGATGCACCACAGAAGAATCTTTTGAAGTAACAATTTCTTTAATGGATAAAATAAATCTATCTAATTCATCTTTGCTTTCTGTTTCTGTTGGTTCAACCATTAATGCATTTTTAACGCATAATGGAAAATAAACAGTTGGTGGATGCATTCCATAATCGATTAATGCTTTTGCAATTTTAGATGTGTCCCAACCACTTTCCTTTTGGTTTTTATCATTAAATACAACTTCGTGCAGATGATTTCCGTCTACAGGAATATGCAATACATCTTTTAATTGGGATTTAATATAATTCGCATTTAATATTGCATTTTCACTAACTTTCCGAAGGCCTTCTCCACCAAGAGCCTTAATGTAACACCAAGCTCGAATAAACATTCCATAGTTCCCATAAAAAGATTTTACTCTTCCTATAGATTTTGAAAAAGAATAATTTAAATGATAATTACCATTTTTTTCTTCCACTCTTGGAACTGGTAAATAAGGAATTAATTTTTCACTCACTGCAATGGGACCACTTCCTGGTCCTCCTCCTCCGTGTGGTGTTGTAAAAGTTTTATGCAAATTAAATTGAATGACATCTGCCCCATAATCTCCTGGACGACTTAATCCTAAAACGGCGTTCATATTTGCACCATCAATATAAAGAAGAGCATCTTTTTCATGAAGTAATTTTGCAATTTGTTCTATATTTTTTTCAAAAAAACCTAATGTATTTGGATTTGTTAACATCATTGCAGCAACATCTTCTGTTAATACATTTTTTACAGAATCTAAGGTAACATAGCCATCTTCACCAGTTTGTACTTGAACAATATTATAACCCGCTAAAGCAGCACTTGCTGGATTTGTACCATGGGAAGTATCAGCTGTAATAATTGTTTTTTTAATTTTACCTTTATTTCTGTGATAAGCAGAAATTAATAATAAGCCCGTAAATTCTCCTTGCGCCCCAGCACTTGGCTGTAAAGAAACAGCGGGCATACCTGTTACTTTTTTTAGATCTTCCTGCAATTCGTACATAATTTGTAAATGCCCCTGAGTCCACTCAATAGGATCATAAGGATGTGCTTCACAAATTTCAGAACTTCTCGCAATTTCTTCATTTAACCTTGGATTGTGCTTCATGGTGCAAGAACCTAGAGGATAAATTCCTAAATCAATAGCGTAGTTCCAAGTAGATAATCTGGTAAAATGACGAACAACTTCTGGTTCAGAAAGTTCTGGGAGCCTTGCTTTATTTTTTCTTAAACTTTTATCATAAAGTTTTTTATAATTAACTTCAGGAACATCTAGTTTAGGGAGCCCTATACCATAACCCCCTTTATGAGAACGTTCAAATAAAAGATCTTCTTCTAATACAATATTTTGTCCCGTTTTTTTATTTAAATAATTCATAATATAGTTACCTCATCCAAATCTTTTTAAGAGATCAACAAATAAATCTATATCTTCACGAGATTTTTTTTCAGTAACAGCAATTAATAAACCATTTTTATCGTCCGGAAAAAATCTTTGTAAAGAAACACCAGGAGCTTGGTTATTATCAACACATTTTTTTATAAATTCAGCAGAAGATGTATTTAAATCTAAAACAAATTCATTAAATGTATTCGTATTTGAATATCTTAATTTTGCTTTTCCTGTTTTTGTTAATTCTGATTTTGCATATTCTGTTTTGGCTAAATTTTGTTCTGCTAACTCTACAAAACCTTCTTTTCCAACCAAAGCTAACCAAATAGATGCCCACAAGGCACACAAATTTTGATTTGTACAAATATTAGAAGTAGCTTTCTCACGTCGAATATGTTGTTCTCTTGTACTTAAAGTCAAAGTAAAACTTTTTCTACCTAAAGCATCAACGGTTTCACCACAAAGACGCCCCGGCATTTGCCTTACATTTTCTAAACGTGTTGTAAAAAGTCCTACATAAGGTCCACCAAAACTCTGTGGAAGTCCAAAACTTTGTCCTTCGCCTGTGGCTATATCACAGTCATATTCACCAGGAGTTTTTAAAAGAGCAAGACTTAAAGGCTCTGTTACGTTAGCAGAAAATAAAGACTCTTTGGAATGAGAAAGATCACTTATTTCTTGCATGTCTTCAATGCATCCCATAAAATTTGGGCTTTGCGCAATAACTAAAGCAACATCATCTGCCAATAAAGATTTTAATGCAGATATTGATGTTGTTCCCTTTTCATTTACTGGAATTAAAGAAACTTCAACACCTAAATTTGTTAAATATGTTTTTAATACTTCAATATATTCAGGATGCACTCCAGCTGAAACTAATATTCTTTTTTTATTTTGCTTCATTCTTAAGGCCATTAAAGCGGCTTCTGCCATGCTTGTTGAACCATCATAATGTGAAGCATTCGATATTTCCATTCCAAATATTTCAGCAACCATACTTTGATATTCAAATAAAGCTTGCAGGGTTCCTTGAGAAAATTCTGGCTGATAAGGAGTGTAAGATGTTAAAAACTCGCCTCTTAAAGTCAATTGGTTAATGGCAGCGGGACAAAAATGATCGTAAACACCAGCACCTAAAAAACTTAATGAAGATTTTTTATTTCTAGAATTTTTTAAAATTTGTGAAATTTTTCTTTTTATTTCAATCTCAGAAAGTCCGTCTCCAATAGAGAGAATACTTTTTAAACGAACTTCTTTTGGAATTCCAATTAAAAGATCTTCCATACTGCTAACGCCACAAGATTTAAAAATATCAATTTTATCTTGTTCTGTTGTTGGAAGTAAACGATGTCCTGACATATTTAATCCCTTTAAAAAAAAAGACGGGTTTTTGTAACCCGTCTATCGAATTTTTATTTTTAATCTTGTCCAGATATATATTTTTCATATTCAGAAGCAGTTAAAAGTCCTGTTGGTTCTTGCTTAATTTCTACTTTAATAAGCCAGCCTTTTTCGTAAGCATCAATTGAAAGATTTTCAGGGTTATCAACAATTTCATTGTTAACATGCGTTACAGTGCATGATGCAGGAGTATATAATTCACTCACTGTTTTAGTAGATTCAATTGTTCCAAAAGAATCATTTTGTTTTAAAGTTGCTCCCACTTTAGGTAATTCAAGAAAAACAACATCACCTAGTTGATTTATTGCAAATTTAGTAACACCAATAGAAGCTGTATTTCCTTCAATTTTAATCCATTCGTGCTCTTTCGTATATTTTAAATTTTCTGGATATGACATACCTATTTTCCTTTTCAACTAAACTGGTTTAGCATTTTAACCCTGTACACTACCATGAACAAAAAACGGTTTTTTTACAACCATTGCTAATTTTTTTTCTCCACGAACTTCAATCCAAATTGAAGAACCTATTTTTGAATAATCAAAAGTCACATAAGCCATTCCAATATTTTTTGTTAATGTTGGAGAGGGACTACCACTTGTAATTATTCCAATTTCTTGTTCGCCTTCTTTAGAAGAATAAACTTTATAACCATGGCGACCAATTGCTTTTTCTTGCATTTCAAATGCAACAAGGCGTTTATTTAAACCAGTTTCTTTTTGATTTAAAAGAGATTCTTTACCAATAAAAGTATTTTTTTCAAATTTTGTAATCCATGACAAGCCACACTCTAAAGCAGTCGTAGTATGATCCATATCATTTCCATAAAGGAGATATCCACATTCTAATCTTAACGTGTCTCGTGCACCCAATCCGCAAGCTTTAATCCCAAAATCACCACCAGCTTGCATTAATGCTTTCCATATTTTAGGAGCTGCAGAAGAAGGAATATACAATTCATACCCTAATTCTCCTGTATAACCCGTACGAGCAATAATAGAGGGAACTCCTAATACTTTCCCTTCTGCAAAATGATAATAAGCAAGTTCTGCTATTTTAACATCAACTACTTTTGAAACGAGTTCTCTACTTTTTGGTCCTTGCACAGCAATTTGAGCATAATCATCACTTAAATTCTCTAATATAACACCCTGTTTTGGAGCGTGTTCCTTTAGCCAAGAATAATCTTTTTCAATATTACTTGCGTTAACGCATATAAAAAAAGAATCGTATCCTCTTCTATAAATAATAATATCATCAACAATTGTTCCATTTTCATAACAAAAAGCGTTATATTGTGCCTGTCCAATAATTATTTTTGAAACATCATTCACAGTCATCATTTGTAAGAAATCTAGAGCGCCTCTCCCTGTTACATTAATTTCTCCCATATGACTAACATCAAATAGTCCTACCTGATTTCTCACGCATTTATGCTCTTCTACAACACCAGAATATTGAACAGGCATATTCCATCCAGCAAAAGGCACCATTCTTGCGCCTAAAGCGACATGTTCATCATAAAGAGGAGTTATTTTTAATTTTTCATTTATAGACATAGGGTTCCCTCGTATTTTTAAGGATTGAGTGCCGCTCCTATATTCTTGATTTGGGTAATTTTAGTCAAGCAATACCTTCTTCTCAATGAAGGAAGAATCTTGTTTGTCAGAATGAAATATTTTGTTACGTAATCTTGCAGTAACTTAGGATTCAACTTACTTTTTAAGCGGCTTTGCAAATTAGGAAACACAAACGAAGATAAGGAATAAAAAAAATGATGAAATTTTATTTTTCTACTGCGACTTGTTCCACCGCATGCCATATTGCAATTGAAGAATTGGAATTAGAGTTCACCCCCATAGAAGTAAGCTGGAAAAAAAACTTGAACGTTGCTGAACTTAACAAGCTCAATCCCTTGGGAGCAGTTCCGGTTCTTGTTACAGACCAAGGAAAAACCTTAACTCAAAATACAGCTATTCTTGAATACTTGGCCGATCAAAAACCATCTGCACAGCTCCTTGATAAACAGGGGACTTTTGAACGAAACGAAACCATGAGTTGGGTCTCTTTCGTCGCATCGGATCTGCAAAAAGCATTTACTCCCTTTTTTCAGGCAAAAAATATTACAGCATCAGAAGCATCTCAAAAAGAAATTATAGATTTTTATACCAAAAAATTACACGACTTATTAAACTACATTGAAGATAAACTTACAAATAAAGATTACATTATGGGCAAACATTTTACGATAGCAGATGCCTATCTTTTTACAATTTTAGGCTGGACTAAATGGGTAAAAATAAGCACAAAAGATCATAAAAATATTTCAAATTATATGAAACGCGTTTATGATCGACCTGCAGTTCAAAAAGTTTTAAATAAAGAGGGATTAATTGATTATCTTCAATAGAATCATAAAAAATAATTTATAAATTTAATATTAAAGTCTCCTTATAACAATTAAATTTATAAGGAGACTTCATATTTAAAAATAAATATTTTATAATACTAAATTATTTTTTTAGCATTTCTTTATTTCTATTATAAAAATCAATACTTTCATTGATTATTTTTTCAGCATCTTCTTTTCCACACCAGCCGACAATTTCAACTTTTTTATTTTCAAGAAGCTTATATGTTTTGAAAAACTGCTCAATTTCTTTTAAATAATGAGGATTGATTTCTTCCATTTGTTTAAGATCATTAATATGCTTAAACTGAGGATCATCAACGTGAACAGCTAATATTTTATCATCAGCATCACCGCCATCAATCATTTTCATACAACCAATGACTTTTACATCCATCATGCTAAGAGGATGAACAGGATCTTGGCCAATAACCATAACGTCAAGAGGGTCACCATCATCACAATAAGTTTGAGGAATAAAACCATAATTTATGGGATAAAACATAGGACTTGATAAAACGCGATCCAGAAATAGCAATCCAGAATCCGCATCAATTTCATATTTATTTTTAGAGCCACGTGGGATTTCAATAATTGCTGTAACAATTGATGGAACTTTTTCACCAACACTCACAGAATGCCAAGGATGCCATGGATTTACGGACATAGGACAACTCCAAAAAAAATAAGTAAAAAGCAAATAGCCTTCCTATGTATTATTAAATAAGGAAGGAGAAAGTTGACGGTATGTTGTACATGCAGTTTGCTCATTTGTGAAGAAAAATTAATGCCTCACATATAAGCTAAGACTCAAATAAGGTGGAATTATGACAGAAAAGAAAAAGACAAAACCAACAAAATTAGAGTGGGCAGGCTCCCTCATATCGACTAAAGAAGAAAAACCAATATCATTAAAAGGAAGTGAGCTCTCAAATCAAAAAAGTGAAAAGAGACCAGCTCAAAAAATCAATGGGAAAGTTCAGGTTCGAAAAGAAACAAAGGGTAGAGCGGGAAAACCTGTTGCTATTTTATTTAACTTTACAGATCCAGAAGCTAAAAATGAGGAAAGTTTAAAATTGCTTTGCTCGGAATTAAAAAATAAATTAGCTTGTGGTGGAACGACAGAAAATAGAGAAATCATCTTAACATTAAGAGATTTTGATAAATTAAAAGAAGTTTTAATGAAGTTAGACATTACTTTAAAGTAGTTAAAATATATTTGTTAAAAATAAATATTGGTAATCTTATTCAAATTATTTATCGATAATATCTTTTTAATAATTTAATATATTTAGATTAATTTAAAACAGGTAAATAATTAATTTATTTTTTTAAAAATTTATAATAAATATAAATATAAAAAAATTATAAGAATAATTTCAATAATATTATAATATATTAAAATAATATACTATTTCTATAATAGATTTTATTGTTTTGAAATAATATTGACAATTTATCTTATTTTATTTAATTAAATAAATAGCTATTTTGGATCAAAAAAAGACCTTATAGCAATAATCTTCAGGTTAAATATTTGATACTAATGGAGTGATTTAAAAAATAATCTAGCATATTTAATAGTGCTCATTTTAATCAAAATTTAATTATCAAAATCCTTAATAAAAGTAAAATTTCATATGATGAAGGAATATCAAAATGAAAACCAAAACTCTTATTATAAATGATCTCTATGTAGCAATGCATACCCCTAAAAATTGGAATGGCCATTGTGTATTCTATGTCCATGGCGGCCCAGGGAGCCATTCAAAAGATTTTGAAGAAGGCTTAACTTATTTTAATGCATTTTATGAATCACAACTAGCTTTTATTACTTATGATCAAAGAGGTTCTGGCAGATCAAAAATAAAAGATCATGAAATAAAAAATTTAAACCATAGAGGAAATATTGAAGATCTAAAAAATCTTATCATGGCAACACAAGAAGTTTTTAATTTAAAATTACCGCCTGTATTGTATGGACATAGTTATGGCGCACGTTTGGTTTATGACTTCTTATGGAATAATCCAAAAATAGATTTAAAATTTATTTTATCCGGAACTAGTCTTCATCCAAATGATTGTTTAAATACATCATTAGGATTGGATCTTCTTGTCTTAAGAAAAAGCCAACCAGAAGAATTTAAAAAAGCAGTAGAGTTAATTT
Source organism: Silvanigrella sp. (assembly GCF_044369315.1). Taxonomy (NCBI): domain Bacteria; kingdom Pseudomonadati; phylum Bdellovibrionota; class Oligoflexia; order Silvanigrellales; family Silvanigrellaceae; genus Silvanigrella; species Silvanigrella sp. Next base: position 1,872 of record NZ_JBIPMD010000086.1, on the reverse strand, counting down.
CAAGTGCTAGCATTGAACCTTACGAAATATCACCTGAAATTCGAAAGCTTTTTTCAGATTTGAAAATGAGACAAAAAGAAAGACAAAAATATTATTGGGTGAATGAAGTTGCTATGAATTGGTGGAATAAAATAGACTCAGAACATAATGTGAAAGATTCTGATGAAGCTTATTTTAAAATAGTCTCCTCATTTAATGATGAAACATTTAATTCTGGATCATTTAATCCCTGTTTATTAAAGCAAAAAAGTCTTTATATTAATGGATTTCACGATTACTTAATGAATGGAACAATAAAATTTAGTATTGAAGATCAAAGTAAAATTATCCGCTTCAATGCTTCAGCACATTACCCTCACTTTGAAGAACCAGAATTATTTATGAAAACAGTTTTAAAATTCATTTTGGATGATAATTAGAATGAAATATTTTTTTTGTATTATTATAAATTTATTTTTTTTACAGGCAAATGCATTACAGATAAATAAAAAAATTGAATTTAATATAGGTGTATTACAACCATTTTTATCAGAAGACACACAGGATTCCTATTTATACAAAGGGGCTTTTGAAGCCGCTTTATTTTTTAATTTAGGAATATTTGCTGAAAAATTTAAAAAATGTGGTTATTTTCCTAAGTATCAATTTCAATATTTTCCACATGAAGATACTCCTAAATTAAAGTCTTTAGCTATGAAATTAGAAAATGAAAAAAATTGGTTTATTTTAGGTTCGAATAAAAGTGAACAATTTATAAATGCAGCTAGAGTAATTAAAAAAACAGTAATGATAAGTGGCATGGCCAATTCTAAAGAAATATATGAACTAAATTGGCCTTTCTATACAATATATCCTTCAAATCAAATATTAGCTAAAGCAACTTATTTTTGGGTTCATAAAAACAAAGAATATATTGGTAATTATGGAGTTATTACCTATCCAAGTTGCACTTTTTGTGAAGATTTTAAAAACAATTATATAAATTATGCTGGGAATCCTTCTTTTGTTTATGAAATAAGTGAAGAGCTTTTTAATTCAAATTTTTTAAAAAAACAAATAGATAAATATAATATTACTTCATTATTATTACCTGTATATTCCTCATTTTCTGGAAAAATAATTTCCTCTTTAAATAAAGAACCTTATTCTAAAATAAAATTTATTGCGAATGATGGATTAGGAGATGAATTAAACCACGTATCTTATTACCCAATAAGCAAAGAACAAAAAGGTTTTTCAATTAGACTAGGTCCTAAAAAATCGGAGACCATTAAAATTTTAAATATTGAAAATCTTAGTTTATCTTGGAATGATATTGATTTATATCCACCAGATGAAGCAATTTATTTTAAAGAATCTCTTGAAAAAATATTAAATATCTTATGCAAAAATAAACCAATGAATAAAGATGAGTTTAATGAAATATTAAAAAAACAACCAAAAGATTTTTTCCAGTCCGACTTAAACTTTGGAGTATTTGAACTAAGTGGGAAAAAATTCTTTTTCAAAGAAATCTTAAATAAAAACATATGAACTATAAATTGACGATTAAAAAAATTATATTTTATATTATTATTTTAATATTTTTCTTATTTCTGATTTCAAGCTCATTTGTATTAATGAATATAATCAATCTAGAAAAAGACAAACTTGTAGGAATTTCTCCAAGAATAATTAGGGTTTTATCGAATGATCTTTTAATAGGAGATAAATATAGCTTAAATCATACAATTACAAAGTTAAACTCTGATCTTCCCCCAATTTTATAGACACAATTAACCGACCTTTTTCATTGGTCTAGTTATTTCAAATATAACTGGAGACAGATATCCATTCGACGAATGCTTTCTAACACGATTGTAGTAAACTTCA
>NZ_JBIPMD010000290.1:0-3591 GCF_044369315.1 Silvanigrella sp. | reverse complement strand
ACCTACGCAATGAATATCATCTCTGGGAGCCGGATGTGGGAAAACTACAAGTCCGGTTCTGCAGGGGTTTCATGGCAATGAATTACTTTATTTGAAAGGAAATAAAAGTCATGTCTCTACCTACCAGCTTAAGAGATCAGCTGTTAAAAGCAGGGCTCGTTTCAAAAAAACAAGCCCAGAAAGTCGAAGCCTCAAATCGGAAACAAGGCCACGATTCCAAAAAGAACAAAGAACTTGCAGATGCTTTGCAAGCAGAAAAGCAACAAGAGCTAGATAAAATTGAAGATGAAAAAAATAAAAGAAAAGAGATAGATAAAGAGCTAAACAAACAAAGAGACTTGTTAATACAACAAAGAGAAACTTATTATCGAGCAAGACAAATTTTGAACAGCAATTGTTTAAACGCTTCCAATGCTACAGAAAGTTATTTTTTTGAAGAAAATAATAAAGTAAGAAAAGTAATGGTAACAGCTTGGCAAAGAGAAATGCTAGCTCGAGGGAAAATGGGAATTGGCAGAATGCAAGATGAAGTGGATGAATTTTATATTATTCCTTTATTTGCAGCAAAAATTATTCAAGAAATTACTCCGCAAAGGTTATTAACTCTTCATTCCGAGTTAGAGGACTCAGAAGAAATTGATTTCTATTAAAATGATTTAGAAAGTAGCTTCATTTTTTAAACTATGTATACTTATGTCAAATATTTTGGAGTACAAATCAAATGCAAGGAGAGAAAACAATGAAGTCAAATAATGTAAAGATAATCGGTTTTTTTGTAGGGGGTCTTATTCTTGGGGCTTTAGCAGCAACAGGTATTATGATTTCAAAAAATAATAAAAAAGCAGTTGATTTGACTTCTGCTTTAGGAAAACAATTTATAGTAGTTGATGGTAAAACATGGGATTCTGGTGTGTTACCTGGTGATTCCGCAATGGATTATTTTACTTTGCAAAGTAACATTTATAATGCAGAAAAAAACTTTGCAGGACAAACTGCTGTTCGTATTGCCCTTGCTAATGATGTTGGCAAAAAAGTAACTGCAACAGAACTGCCAAAACTTGAAGAATTGTTACCTATTGCCAATGTTTCAGATGAAGAAGCCAAAAAATATTATGACAAAGTTGTAAATCAAATGGGACCTGGTTTTTTTGGAAACCAACCCTTTGACAAAATTAAAACCCAGCTTCAAATGCAAATGTCACAACAAAAAGCGGGTGAAACAGTTATGCGTAAGTTGCAAGAATTAGAGGCAGGAGGAAGAATAAAAATACTTTTGACACCGCCTTTGTCTCCTGCTGTTAACTTAGATTTAACTGGTTATCCTGTTAGAGGTAACAAAGATTCTAATATTGTTCTAGTTGAAGTAGCCGATTATCTCTGTGCACATTGTAGAGAGTCAGAACCTATTATGGAAAAAATTGTAAAAGAGTTTTCTTCAAAAGTTAAATTTGTCAACATTGCATATCCATTATCACCTCAGGGATTAAGTGGTTCATTAGTTCGTGGTGCTTATTGTGCAACGAAACAAGGTGAAAATTTATTTTGGGATTATCATATAAAAGCATTTCAAGTTCCTTATGCAAAAGCAAATCCTGCTGCTGGAGTGGATCCTATAAAAGCATTTAATGATGTTGCAATCGAAGTTGCTCAATCTGCAAAATTAGATATCAATGCTTTTTCAGCATGTCTAACTTCAAATGAATCGAATGTGTATATTCAAAAAGTACAAGGACAATTTAATGCATCTACGGGATTTAAGGGAACACCAACATTTTATTTAAATGGAAGATTGATAGAGGTAAATCCTCAGCAACTTGAATCTACTTTAAAAACAGCTTTAAATTAATTGTGTCGTTTATTTTTTTTTAAGAACCTTTAAGGGGGAAAATGTGAAGGCTCCAGCTCGTATCCTAATTGTTTCTACTTTGATTACTCTTTTTGTCGTTTTTATCGTTCTTTATAGATACGATCTTTTGAAGTTTAATAAAGGATCAAATGAAACGATTGCCGAAAATGCAGCCGCTCCGGTTGTGATGGAGTCCGAGGTTGCAAATGCGGCTCCTTCAAAAGGACCAACGGCAGAGCAACTTGCAAATGGGAAAAAACTTTACGAACAAGCAACTTGTACTCTTTGTCACGGTGCTTCAGGAAAAGCAGATAATCCTACAGGACAAGCAATGAAAGCGACTAATTTAACCACGGGTCAATTCAAGCATAACAAGAACAATCTTCCTGCTGTAAAATACATTGCTAAAGTAATTGAAGAAGGGGTTGCAGGAACAGGAATGGCTAGTTTCAAGACTCAAGTTCCAAATGAAAAAGATAGATTGGATTTAGCGGAATATGTTCATTCTTTAGTTGGGAAAAAATAATTTTTAGCTATCGAATTTTTCGGTTCTTTCAGGAACATATGCAGTTGAGTTACACTTTTCTAATGTTTCAATTGCAAAATCTCTTGTTTCATCATTAAAGTATTTAAATTCAACTCCAGCGCAATATTCTCCATTTGTATTGCTATTTCCGTTCCATAGAACTTCACCAATTCCTATTATTTTTTTGCCATTTAAAAATGTAATATCTATTTGAATAAATATACATGCTTCAAGAAGATCTTTGCCTGTTGGTATTAAAGCTCCACCACGTCCCATTAAAAAAGGTGTTTTTTCATTTGGGTCTTGATTGATTTTTATTTCTGTTTCTATTTGTGAAGTTGGTTTTAGGGCATAACGTTCTTTTGTAGGAGAGCATAACCATTCTAAATTTTTTATTAAATCGGGAAGGTCAAAAGGTTTAGAAATAAGGCCTTCCGCACCATGCGCATGAATTTCTTCACGTGTGACATCTGAAAATGCGGTTATAAAAAGAAAAATGGGCTTTCTCAAATTTAATTTTTTTGTTTCGTCAAGAAACTCGATCCCATTTCCACCAGGCATACGGACATCGCTTATGATTAAATCAACTTTTTCTGATTTAACAATATGAATGCCCTCTTTTCCGTTTTTAGCTTCACGTGTTTTTGTATCAATAGATTGAAGCTCAGAAACCAGCATTTCTCTTAAATCAGGCTCATCATCGACAACAAGTACCAGATGATCCTTCAAATAAGTCATAGTTTTGCTCCAATAAATTGTTACTTTTATACCTGCTATAAACATTATCGTTTTAATATCTAGCAATACAAAATTCTTGTGTTGAAAAACCGACAGTCTAACTAAAAATAATTTAATAGAACCGATACTAACTAAGGTATTTCTAACTTGTTTAAACTTGAAGAGGATAAAAAAAGTGAGTGAATCTCCTCAAAAAAATAATATTACACATGAGGAGCTTATATCAGACATTGAAGGATATAAAAGTTTAGCAAAAATCCTTTTAGAACGTACTGGTATTTATATGGATTCAAGTGATAAAAATTTTTCATTGATGTCAAATAGAATGCATCGTGTATTAAAGAAACACGACTGTAACTCTTATAAAGACTATATAAAATTAATTGAATCTGGTGTCACAGATATTATGAATGAGTTTTTAGAGGTGTTAACGACAAATACAACTCATTTTTTTAGAGAAAATGAACATTTTTCTTTTTTA
>NZ_JBIPMD010000289.1:0-3597 GCF_044369315.1 Silvanigrella sp. | reverse complement strand
CTGACAATTTTAAAAGTCTATTTTCCATCTCCATTTAAATCTCCTCCTCAAAAGGAGATTTAATTCTGGATTTATGCTTTGTAAAAATCACTTATTGGGAGGACACCCATTGGTACCTTCTAATGATATCCACTCTTCCCAAGAAGTTTCAGGTAATGCCCAAGAAAGTCCTTTTCCTGAGCAAGAAGAGTCTATTAATAAAGAAGACTCAACAGCAAAAAATCTGTTGAATGCTAAGAATGCGCTTGTAGTGCGTAGTGCAAGCGATGAAAGCAGCATTACAAGTGATGCATACAATTTTAAAAATTTATCACAAACCGTGGATGCTCGAACAGGAGCTCTTTCCATTTCGTATCAAATTGCAGAAGTGGTAGGGAATGGTTTTGAAGATCCTTCTTTTTCACTATCCATCAACTATTCTTCTCTTTCATCAATTGCGACGAAAGGATTTGGTTTGGGGAAAGGTTGGAATTGGAATCTTACTCGGTTTAATCCCGAAAGTAGGATGATTTCCTTATCAAGTGGGGGTTCCTATAAGGTTGATTTTGGAAAAGGAAACTTAAAGTATTATAAGTTAAAAGATCTTAAAATTACCATTGATAGAAAGCAAAATATTCTCACACTAAAATATAAAGATGGTAAAGAAGAGCAACTGGATCTTGTAAATGGAAACTTAATGAAACTTACCAATGCAGAAGGTCATTCTGCGGAATTTAATTACATTAATAAAAACCGTTTAGAGTCTATTTCTTACAAAAACCCAGTAAATCAAGAAAAACTGAAAAAAATCGAAATTTCTTATTATTCGGATAGCTTAATTGAAGTCAAACGTCATAATGGAAGTGCAAAACCTGCTGTTACGTTACTTACAAAAGGACAAAGTGGATCTATTTTGCATTCTATTGAAGACCCTCTCAAACAAAAAGTAACACTTTCTTACCTAGAGCCAAAGGATAGTGCTGATTTTTCTAAATATTCTTTGATAAAAAAGATCCTTTACCCAACAGGGACATCAATAAATGTCACATATTTAAAGAAAGGTCTTTCTTCTTCAAAAGAAGGATTGTCATTCCCTGCTGTGTCCAAAATTACAACAATTGTTCTTCCTCAATCAGAAAAAAATCAAGAAGAAACAAGTTATTATTATGGTGAAAATGACAACAATAGCAGGAACTATTTAGGTCGTGGTTACCGTTTTGTTAACGATGAAGACCCCTTATTTTTTACTCCTAATAATTACAAATATTATACAATTGAAGAAAAACCAGCTGCAAATGGAAAAATCATTTTTACTATTAGGACTTATAATCATTTTCACCAGCTCATAGAAGAAGAAATACGAGTAAAAAATGAAGGGAATACTCTGCAAAAAAAGGAATTTATTTATCCTGAATGGGCTTCTAGGAATTTTGATGCCCTTGAACCAAACTACAATTTACCCAAAGAAATTCGAACAGCTTACTTTAATGGGAGCAATAGTCGTATCGAATCAATAAAACAAGAATATGATAATTATGGAAATCTGTTGAAAACAGAGGATGCCTCTGGAATTATAACGGAATATAAATATCTTCCCGTTTCCGAGAATTTTAATGGAATTGTTCACCTTCCTCAAAGAATTGTAACAAGTTCTAAATTTGAAAAGTCTAGCAAAATAAAAGAATATGTCTATGAAACTGCAAAAAATGCAGAAGGAAAAGCTTTTCAAAGATTAAAAGCGACAATGAGTAAATATAGCCCGACTTTGTGTAAAATAGAGGAATCAACTTGCGGGACTGTTTATAAAACAGAGATCCACTCTTATGCTGCTCAAATGAATTTAGGGAATGGGACTACATCCATAATTTCTATCCCTTCTTTTACAAAAATTTTAGCTGCAGATAGAGGGAAATGTAAAGTAACACAGTCTCATTATCAATATTCAAGCAATGGAAAGGTAAATACAGTAACAAAGGATTTTGTTGGTTCCATGGTGCAGGCAGAAAAACCAATACAAATGATTACTACTTACAATGCCTTTACGCAGCAGGTAGAGAGAAAAACAACGACACAAAATAAAATTGCTGACATTTCTTATCAATATGATGTCTTAGGAAGAGTGGTTAAAGAAACGGTAGGGCAAAATACCGGAAAACCATCATCTGTTTCTTATCAATATTCTAATCCAGAGTTAGGTAAGAGTGCTCTCCAAGTTATTACGTCTACAGGACAGGCAAATTACATTGTTTATGATTCCTTAGGACGAATTATTGAAAAATATCAGGACCATTACCCAAATCCAGATAAAAAACTTTTTAGCTATGAATATACATTGTCGAATCAAAAAAGAAAAGAAACGGCGTTTAACAAAGATGTAAATGGAGAACATTACAATCTTTCAGTAGAGTATAAGTATGACGCTTTTGGAAGAGAGAAAGAAGTTATTAGTGCCGACAAAACGGTTAAGTATACAGAGTATGATGATGTGGCTTTAACTCAATCCAGTTTTATCAAATCGCTTATAAGTGGTGAGTCTTCACCAAAAAGTTTGGTAAAGTTAAATATTTCAAAAAAACCAGTATCTACTTCTTTATATTCTCCATCAGGCTCACACCATAGTACATCAACGAATCAATATGATGGTTTTGGAAACCTCATTCAATCTGTAGATGTTCTTGGTAATAAAATGCGCTATGAGTACGACTTAAAAGGTAATAAAATAGCAGATATTTATAATGATGGAAAGCGAATTCATTATGTTTACGATGTTTTGTTTGAAGATCAAATCACGGAAAAAAGTGTTACAACTTCAGATGGAAAGAATATTTTATTAGGTCAAAGAAAATATAATGAATTAGGGTAAATGATAACCGATTCTGATCCTTCTGGAAAATCAATTCAATATTTTTATGATAGTAAAGGAAATAATGTAAAACAAATATTACGATCTGGTAAAGAAATACTTTTTACTTACGATGATTTCAATAACCTTATCAAAAAAGAAGTTTTGGGTGATACGAAATCTTTAGTAGAATATACTTATGATTCCAATAACCAGCTTATTCGCATGAAAGACAGTTTAGGAACCACAACCTATGATTATTTTAGGGATGGAAAATTAAAAAGTAAAACGCATCCTGATAATTTAAGTCTAACTTATAATTATGATTTACAAGGTAACCTCATAGAAAGTAAAGATATAGAAGGTAACAAAACTCGTTTCCATTACAGTCCACTCAATGGAAAACTTATAAAGAGTGAATTTATTAATTTAAACACAGCAAAAACGCTTCATGAAAATTATAATTATGATGGTTTAGGACGTATTAAGCAAAGAAACTTAGCGAATAGTTCGGAAGTTTAGAAAATTTATCACACTATGATGAAACAAGAGATTTGATTCTTTCTTACTCTTATAAATATTATCAAGACTTCAATATAGCAACACGCACCCGAGTGGATAAAGGAAATAAAACAGCTTTTGAAGGATATATTTATGGTGCGCCAAGATAAGTGCGTAAGAACCAGTGAGTGCGAATCTCACCCACGTAAAGATTAGCCATCAGCGTGGAAGTAAGCAGTGCGATTAATAAGGTAACAAATTAATTGAAGCCATTG
>NZ_JBIPMD010000085.1:0-11966 GCF_044369315.1 Silvanigrella sp. | reverse complement strand
ATATCCTTTTGTTGTAATTTCAAGTAGTTAAGCTACTCTGAAGTACATTACACATTTTAGTCTAAAATAAACGAATGTGATAATCCCGAGATTTTTCCCCGCATCACATCACGCAAACAAAACGTTCAATCTTCATAATGGAGTTAATTGTCTATGTCAATAGCTATCCTGTGCGCTTTAAATCTTTAACCTCATTTTGTAGCTTTTTTTCTTCTTCATTTAGAGGTGGTGGGGGTTCTTCTCCTTTTTGAGAATTATCTGAATTTTTTCTTATGATTAGGCGTTTAGCGGAAGCTCGTAAAGCCCCTGCGAGGGTAGATTCAATAATGTCGCTGTCCTTTGGAACAGATTTGCGTATCATGTTTGCCAAAAGAAAAAGTTCTTCCTCTGAAAGTTTTGAATTTTCAATATTATTATGAAAATTATGAAGAAATTCAAGTACATAGTTAATAGCAACCCCTTGCTCAGGGTAAGCTTCTGCTGCTTCATATTCTTTTCTTCTTGGTTCCATTCCTCTGGAAAAAGTATTTATATTATCTTGTGCTGTATTTGTTCCCTCTTTAGAATGCGAATTCTTCATTGTATTTTCAATATCTCTAATTTCTTCAAGTATAGAGGAGATGTCAGTTCTGGATTTGTGAGCTAAACGATAGGCGGTCCAGTTAAATCCTGTTCGTATTGCATTTTGAGATAAGAAGTGAAGTCTTTCATTATCTTGTGTGTTGGCTTTATCGATTTTATTATTTTCAAGGATAGCCTTGTCTTGACCCCAATATTTTAATGAGGGGTCTTTGTTAATTAAAATTAACTTTTTAATATTTTTTATGGAATTTAAAAATTTATTATTTTTGTGCGATGAGCTTAATAGTTTCTTTTTTAGATTTGTAAACTCAGACATTTTTACAGCAAAACTTTCGGGGACATATTCAATATGGCTTGATGGGTCTAAAAACCATTGCCTTATTTCAGCTTCCTTTGCATCTTGCGAGATCATAGATGCCGCATGGGCATGTCCTTTTTCAAATAATAAATGGGTAAACAATAGAATTTGATCTGTTTTTTCATCTAAAATATTTCCAATAAAAAGTTCATCTCCAGGAGACTTTTTTAAGTGATAATGAGTTTGATGAACCGAAAAAACAACGCTGCCAATATTCCAGTCTGCTAAATTATAATCTTGAAACTTTTTAACATATTTTTGAGGATTTGTTTGATGATTTTTTATAGCTTCAAAAGACATGGTCTCAAATTCAATAAAAATCTGCAATTTTTTAGAACATTGTTTTAAACTAAATGGAAGATCACTTGATATAGAAGAATTTATTTTATCAATATTTTTTTTCGCTTCAACTAAATTACCATCAAAAAATACGGCACTCCAAGCTTTTAACAAATAAGCTTCAAATAAATTTAAGTCATTTCCTATTCTTCCTGAAAGTTCTAAAATTGTTTCTAATATTAATGTTCTATCTTCAGATGATATATTTCTTTCTCCACAAATTAATAAAGAAAATAATAAATGAACAATACTTTCACCATCATTATTTTCTACAGTAAAACGAATGACGCTTAAAATTTGTGGAAATAAAATACTATTATCAATCCATCCAATACATGACCTAAAAAATCGAGATAATACAGAGCCTCTTACTGGTTTTAGTTTTGGAAATAATTTTAAATTATCATTTTTATTATTTTGAACTTCTTCTGGATTTATATTGCTATTTAATAAAAGTTTAATATTTTTTCTGTCATCATTTGTGTTGAATACGATTTGTTCTTGAAGCTTCTTTTGAATTCTATAAATTTCAGACTCAATATTGCTTTTAAAAGATGATTTACGATCATCAATTGTTCTTGTTATTAAATTCGATTTTTCTGCTAAATGAATTAATTTATAAAATTCTTCAGTTCTTCTTTCTCTTTTTTTAATTTGTGAGGGAAAAAAACTTTTCATAGCTAAAATAGCTCTTCTTTTGCCATTTAAAGTGTTCCAACTGACTGCTTGATAATATTTTTCAGCTTGATCAAATTTTCCTAATGAAAGAGATAAATCTGCAATATGCTCTCTAATTTTTGGAACCAGAACAGGTGCTTCTTCAGAACATTCTTTCTCTATATTTTCGCTTAACATTTGTAGTTTAGAGATTATAAACTCAGCTGAAGTATTATCACATAAATCTTCAGTAGCAATAAGTAGTGCGGAATAAGCGCTATAAGCACATTTCTTTAAATTTGATCTGGATAAATATTCTGATATTTGAATGATTTCTGAAAGGGTAGTTTTTTCTTCTAAATTATTGCACATATATTCTGATAAAATAAAATATATTTTTGATTTTATTTCTTTATTAAGTAATAAAGATAGACTAAGCCAGATAAACTGATGTTCCCAATAGTAACAAATAAGTTGCCCTGTTAAAACATCTCTATTTTCGGAAACGAGCCCAATTTTAACAGCAATATTTAATGCTTCATAAGCTAAATGGAGAGGGTCTTTTTTCTTTTTTTCAATTCTTTCTTTTTCATCTTCATCAATATTATCGTCTTCTTCTTTTTTTATTTCTTGAAACTCATTTTCATCTTTTTCTTCTAAAATTAAATCGTCTGCGGGAACTTCATTTAGTGAAATATGTTCTTTGCCTTGATGATATTTATCTGAAAAAATCTCATTTATATTTGCTACTTTATTACTTAAAAGTTCTATAATGTCGGTATTTATTTTTAAATCAACCATAGCCCAAGTGGATAAAAAACGGGCTTGTTGACTGCTTAAATGATTTAATTTTGCTATCCAATAGGAACGTGTCCTATCATCTTTAAGATTGCCAAAAATAAGGTCTTGATTTTTTAATTGTAAAACTGATTTTTTTAATTCTTCATCTGTTATTTCTTCTTCCGTTCCTATTCCTATTATCCATTTCATGTTTAAATTTTGTTTTTTAAAAATTTTTAATAATATTGGCAATGAAGAATGGTCAGCTCTATTTAAGTCATCAATGATAAAATAAGAAATATTTGATGCTAAAAGTATTTTTTCAAACAGTTTTTCAATATTACTGTATAGCCATTCGTGTCTAATTTGAATTAATGAGTTGTTTGATGTTTTTTTAATTATATTTTTATTTTTACCATATTTTTTTAGTGAAGGTAATACATAAAATAGAGTTTCAACTTGATTCCCTAAGTTAAAAAAAATGGATTTCATTTCTTGTAAAAAAACGGGGTTTAAATATATTGTATAATTTAAAAGACTTTCACATAAACTATCTAGAGTAGAAAAAGGTATTTTCATAGAGCTAAATTTTATGGGATGAAAAAATGAATTTTTATTCAAAATACTTAATCCTAGGCTTAAACTTCTCATTAAATAATGTTTATTTGCAGAGTTTGTTTTAGCATCAACCCAAAATCTATTTTTATCTGATTTATTGTTTAATATAAATTCACTTATTGCATCTGGTATTTCAAAATTTTTATTTAAAATAGAATTATAATGTTTTTCATTTAAATTAAGTTGAAAATTAGAATAAGAAGAACTTAAATTTTGTAATTCAATGGTATCTGTTAACTTATTTGACATCATCATAAATTCAAAAGCAATTTCTCTAGCATTAGACATTCTTTTTTCAGGTAAAGGATCAAGTGTTTTTAAAAGTATTGTTCTTAATCGTTTCATCGTATCAAATAAGGGATGTCTTACGGTCCATTTATGCCATTCGCCACCAAAAATAAAAGTATTTTGTTCAGGTAACAAATATATTTGCCAGAGTTGATTGACGACACTCAAGCCTTCTATTTTGATCATGCCAAAATCCCAAGCCATAATAGCGGCAAGGCTAAAAATATCTGAGTTTTCTCGGTAAGAACCTTCTATAAAGCCTCTTGCTTCTGGTGGCAGCCAAAAGTTTTTCTCAATAATTTTTTTAGAAATAGAAACTTGTTCTTCATTATTTTCAAATTCATTGCTATTAGGAATGAAATGGGAATAGCCTCCATCTAATAAAACAATATGAGGCACTTCTTCTTTTCTTTCAAAAAATTCAGATTCATAAGTTTGTTTAATATCAAACGTAGCTCTATCTCGAATAAGAATATTTTGAGGTTTTAAATTTCCGTGAATAATCCCATTTGAGTGATAAAAAGATAAATTTTCAAATACTCTTACCCAAAAGCGGAGTCTATTGCGAATACGAACTAAGTCTGTAATTTTTAAGGGTTGATCTTTTTTGTTTAAATCAAATAAAGTAACACCTTCAACCCATCTTGATAAAACTTCAAATTCATTTGCTTTTAATAAAAGCTCCATATTTTCACCATATTCAAATTGCAATGCATTTTGAATGAGATCAAAGTTCTCTTGAATTTTAAGTTTACAAAATCGAGATTTGCTCAAGCCTTCTACTTTTACTGTTTTTTTTCTAAGCTCATCTGCACGTTGTTGCATACGCGCCATCATGGGGCTGCTTTTTATTTTATGGCTAGCCACCTTTTCAACGCTTGCGTCTTCTCTCTGAGATATTTGTGCAATGAGCCTATCGTTATCCATATTACCCCGAGTCTTTAGATAACTTTTTTCCAATAGAGTTATCGGTGTAAACTTTTTGTTCCATAGGATTGTTATAAAAAATTAAAAACTATTATAATCAAATTGATAAACAATGCATTGAACTTACAATTTTAAAATGCGTTTAAGGAGGCTGATTCATGAAAGAATCTGTATTAGTTGAAGAGTTTGCAGAAAATGCTTCATGGATTGAAATTAGCCAATCTGCTTTTGCAAAAAATGTTTCAATTTATCGAAATACTTTAGAGACGCATATTCTATTAGGTGCCGTTCTGAAAGGAAATGCTTACGGACATGGGTTTTTACAAACTTTAGAAGTTTTACATGGGTATGTAGATATTTTATTTGTTATCAATCCTATTGATGCTTTTAAAATTAGAAAATATGAAAAAGAAAATGAATTGATCCAAAAAAGAGTGGTTGTTTTAGGCTCTATTTCTCCAGATGAAGCCGTTATTTGCGCTAAAAAAGTAGTTGAAGTTGCCATTACCGATGAAAACTGGGCAAATTATATCTCGCATTTAAAACGATCGGAAAAAGAAAAAGGAAACAGTTACAGACCTTTAAAGGCTCATGTACATATTGATACGGGGCTTTCCCGTGAAGGTTTTCTGCTTGAGGGTCTTGAAGAAAAAATTTCATTTTTAAAAGGAAATGAATCTTTAATTCATGTCCAGGGTGTCATGTCTCATTTTGCCAATACAGAAGACGTTACAGAACAATCTTACGCTTTTGAGCAATTGTCTAAGCTAGATAAAGCTCATGATATCATAAGTGAATTTCTAGGGTTACCTTATCATTTGGAAAAGCATATTGCTCAAAGTGCCTCTACAATGATTATTGCGAAATCTCACTATGATATTGCTAGGGTTGGAATTTCCATTTACGGGCTTTGGTCTTCTAATGAAACAAAATTGTCTGCAAAAGTGGTAAAAAGTGAACTGCCGGGCTTAAAACCATCTTTAACTTGGAAATGCAAAAGTCAAAGTGTTAGAAAAATATTATCAGGAACTTATATTGGTTATGGCTGTTCTTGTAGAGCAGAGCGGGATCTTCGTGTGGCTCTTTTACCGGTAGGCTATTTTGATGGTTATCCAAGACTTCTATCCAATAAAGGATATGTTTTAGTTAATGGAGTTCGTTGTAAAGTTTTAGGAAGAGTCATGATGAATCATATTATTGTTGACGTAACCGAAGCAACAAGCGAAGAAGCAAATGAGGTTGTTGCGACACTGATTGGAAGAGATGGATCGGAATCCGTATCTGCAGAAAATATTGCGGAATGGGCTCAAACCATCAATTATGAAGTTGTCACACGAATTGGTTCTCATCTTAAAAGAATGGTCGTTGATTAGTGAAAACAAATTTATTCCATTACGAATTGCCTGAAGATCTTATTGCTCAAGTTCCTTTAAAAAATAGAAATGAAAGTCGGCTTCTCGTTTGTAATTCAAAGCAAAAATCAATATTCGATAAAAACTTTAATGAATTACCAGAAGTATTAAACAATATCTTTAAATTAAAAGAAAATAATTCCAAAGTTTTATTAATTGCGAATAATTCTCGAGTTTATCCTGCGAGAGTTCGTATTCGAAGAAAAACAGGAGCTCGTGGCGAGGTCTTTTTTCTTGAAAAGGGAATAAAAACTCAATATAAATGTTTATTAAGACCTAAAAGCAAATTAAAAATAAATGAAATATTATATGCAGATAATGATAAAGAAATTCCTTTATTTAAAGTAACAAATTTTGATCCACCAATGGTATCTTTGGTTGACGATAGATCATTGGATCACATTTTAGATGAATTTGGTGAAATGCCTCTTCCTCCTTATATTCAAAGAGATCCTCAAAAAAATAAAGCAAATATTAATTTAGATAACGAGCGTTATCAAACAGTATATTCAAATATCAATGAAAAAGGAAGTGCCGCGGCTCCCACC
The DNA here is from genome assembly GCF_044369315.1 of Silvanigrella sp. Taxonomy (NCBI): domain Bacteria; kingdom Pseudomonadati; phylum Bdellovibrionota; class Oligoflexia; order Silvanigrellales; family Silvanigrellaceae; genus Silvanigrella; species Silvanigrella sp. The sequence continues at coordinate 5,457 of NZ_JBIPMD010000085.1, read as the reverse complement.
GCTGGATTGCATTTTACCCCTGAAATTATGGAAAAATGTCAAAATGAAAATGTTGAATTTGGATATGTAACTTTACATGTAGGTTTAGGTACATTTTTACCAGTTCAATCACAAGATATTCATGATCATGAAATGCATGAAGAATATTATTTTATATCTGAAGAATTATCTGAAAAGCTAAATCGATTTTTAGAAAATGAATGGCCAATTGTATTTGTTGGAACGACATCTCTTAGAGCAATAGAGAGTTATTTTAGATATATTTTTCCAGATCAAAATAAAAATAAAATAATGAAGCTTGCAAGTGAAAAAAAATTAAAATCAATTTTAAATAATGAAATAAATAAATGGATACCAACTAAAATATTTATTTATCCAGAATATAAAAATCATCAAATTATTCCTTTAATTGGAAATGCTATCATAACCAATTTTCATCAACCAGAGAGTACGCTTGCAATGCTAATAGCTGCTCTAATGGGTTTTGATTTCTGGAAAGAATTTTATAATTATGCTATAGAAAAAAAGTATCGTTTTTTTAGTTATGGAGATTCAAGTCTTCTCGTTTTTGGAGCAAATTTTTAATCATGTTAACTAACAGAAATTTAATTGAGTTTTCGAATATTAAATCATTACAACTTTCAAAAGATTTTAAAGAAGGTTCACTTGATACAAAAGATTTAAAAGCAAACGATTTAATAAATGAGTTTTCTCAAGTTATTGAAAAAGGAATTGCTACAAATGCAGATCTCTCCTTGCTTGAAAAAGTTGGCCCAAGAGTTACTAAATTAAAATTTGGAAATGTTGAATTAGAAACACCCATATTTATGCCTGTTGGAACAGTTGGGAGTGTTAAATCTCTTTCTCCTGAAGATGTTTATTCTATTGGATATAAAATTATTTTAGGAAATACATATCATTTAAATTTAAGGCCAGGAATGGATCTCATGCGTGAATTTAATGGCTTACATGAATTTATGAGATGGCCTGGAGCTATTTTAACAGATAGTGGTGGTTTTCAGGTAATGAGTTTAGCTAAAATTCGTAAGTTAACAGAAGAAGGAGCTACTTTTGCAAACCATATTAATGGTGCAAAAATTACATTAACACCTGAAAGTGTAGTTCAAATTCAAGAAGATATTGACTCCGATATTCAAATGGTTTTAGATGAATGTACACCCTACCCAGCAACTCATGCGGAAGCATTATCAAGCATGGAACGTTCTATGCGTTGGGCAACAAGAGCACGTAGCGCAAGAAAAAAATTAAATAGAGCACAGTTTGGAATTGTTCAAGGTGGAATGTATGGCGATTTAAGGGTTAAAAGTGTAAAACAACTCATTGAAAATAATTTTGAAGGTTATGCCATTGGAGGCCTTTCCGTAGGCGAATCTAAAAGAGAAATGCGAAGGCTGCTTTCCGCCACAATTCCTTGGATGCCTCATGATAAGCCAAGATATTTAATGGGTGTTGGAGCTCCTGATGATTTAATAGATGCCATATTACTTGGTATTGATATGTTTGACTGTGTTATGCCAACTCGAAATGCACGTAATGGAAGTGTATTTGTAAGATCAAGTTCTTCTGCAAATGGTAAAATTCAAATAAAAAACTCTATTCATAAATCAAGTAAAGAGCCTTTAGATTCATGTTGTAATTGTTATACTTGTAAAAATTACTCCAGAGCATATTTGCGTCATCTTTTTGTTGCAGAAGAACTATTGGTTTTTAGGCTATTGTCGATTCATAATTTGCAGTTTTTATTTGATCTCACAAATGAAATGAGAGAAGCTATTAGGGCTGGAAATATATTTGAAAATGTTTCGGAAATAAGAAGGATCTTTGCACCTGGCAGTTTATAATTCATGGGGAATAGTAGGCAAAATAATATAAACTATGATAGCAATGAGAAAAATTTGCCGCTATTTGTAGGTTCCCATGAAACTCAAGGATTTATGAATGAAATTATAAAAACTTCGAGAGAAAGAAAAAAAAACGAAAAAGAAATTAAAAAATGGTGGTTTTGGCTAGGTTTTTTGGGTGGAATTTTTATAGCAAGCTTAGGGATTTTTTTCACTTTTACCACAGTATATTTTATTGAAAATTCAATTTTAGAAAAGCCAAATTTTAATAATCAAAAAGTAATTTGCGAAAAGAAATAAAAATAGCTAATATCTAACTGATTTGTTAAACGCTTTTAAAAGAGGTATTGTATGTCTATGAATATAGGATTTTTTAATAAAAAATTTGTGATTATTTCAGCTACCACAGCTTTAATGATTGCAGGATGTTCTTCTTCACCAAAATATGTTAAAACAGAAATTATTTCTAACTCAACAAAAACATTAGAGACTCCAGAGTGGGTTTTGAATCCATCAATTATGCATGAAGAAGGTTCTAATATTATATTTATTCATAAAGTAACACTAAGCGGTTCTTCTCGCCCAGATGCTTGTGTTTCCATGGCGCGTACACAAGCGGTAGGTGAAATGATGAAGTATATTAAAAATGCTGTAACAACTTCTGGACAAGTTGAAGACCTAAATTCTTCTTCTGACCCTTCATTATCTTCATTAACTGCATTTCTATCTCAAGGTAATATTTCTGGAGCAAAAGTAACTACTTCTTATTGGGAACAAACAATGGAAGCAGATGAATCTGGATTTAAACCAACTAAAAGATTGATGTGTGCTGTTCAAGTAGCAATTGAAAAATCTGTTTTAGATAAACAAATGCGTGATGCTATTAACGGAACACCTGGTGGAAATCCTGAAATCCGTAGAAAATTGTTAGATGCACAAAAATCGTTTATTGATAATGTTGGAAATAAAGATGCTGCAAAAGAACCAAATAGCAGTGATATAAAATCAAATTCGGATTCTGTCTCTAAAACAGAAACAAATGTAGATCCAAAATCTGAATAATAAATAAATTGAAAAAGGTAAATAAATTAAATCATTTTTTTATAAAAATTTAATTTGTTCATTTTAATAATAAAGGTGAGTTATGTTTATTAAAAGTAATAAAAACTTTATATCCATTTTAGGGACTTCAATATTTATTTCATTAAATACTTATGCTCAAACAGATCCTTGTTCTACTTTAGCAGATTTACAAACTAAAACAGATACGAATTCTTTTGTGGGTTATGGTTCGGCATCTACTCAAAAAGAGGCAGATCAAAATGCTCAAGTGGATCTTGCTCGTAACATTCGTCAAAAAGTAACAGCAACCTCAACAGTAGATGAAACTAAAGACGATGCTTCATTAAAAGCAACTTCAAAGTCTGTCGTTTCTGAAGTATTGATAGGTGCTAAAGTACTAAAAAGATGTTCTGATAAGGGAACATTTTCTGCAGTAGTTACTTTAGAAAAAAAAGCTTTTGTATCTTCAATGACTGAAAAATTAACAGCAAATATTAAAAAAGCAGATAATTTAATTCAAGCTATCGAAAAAGCCAAATCAGATGAAGCTATGGGCAAAAGCGTTGATAATGCTAAAAAATTTCTAGCAGAATACCAAGACAATTCAGAATCAGACTTTGAAGTTTGCAAAGTTTATAAAGGTTGTTCTGAAATAAATATTGATAACATCCATAATTTAGCAGAATTGGTATCTAAAGAAGGTGATAAAGATCAATATGTTTTTATTACAAATAACGATAAAGTTTCAACAGCATTAAGAGATGATCTCATTACTTTGTTAGAAGATGATCCAAAAGAAAAAATAAAAATAATGGACGGAGCTGTTACTGAGGCAGGAAGTGATTCTAAACGTAAAATTCTTGCTAGCTGTAAGGCAAAAGTAGGTTCAAAAATTCCTGGGACAGACGATCGTATTGTAGAAACTCGTTGCACTTTAGAAGCGTATATTGGAAAACAAAAAAAGTTTCGCAAAGTATATAGCTGTAAAGCTACAGTGGATTCCGAAATTTCAGTTGATGACGCGGTATCGACGTGTTCTGGAAGACTTGTTTTAGAATAAAATTTTAAGGTTTTCCGCTCTTTCGTTAAATCTAGGAACCCAATTTTTTACAGTAAATATGCCAAAACTTATGCTTTTTCAAATGATAAAAAATAAAATTCTTTCTATATATTAAATATATTAGTCCGAAAAGGTTCCTAGAATTAATCCATAGGAGTCTAAAGTGGATGAATCTTCAAAATCAAAATTAAATTCCACACTTGATACAAGTACTTTAGATCTATCGGAAGATAAAATAAAAGACCTATTAGCCCAAGTAACAGCTATTAATAAAACACAAGCTATTATTGAATTTAATTTAGATGGAACTATTTTAAATGCAAACAAGAATTTTTTAAATGTGATTAGTTATAATATTGATGAAATTGTTGGGAAACACCATCGTATTTTTTGTGAGTCAAGTTACTTTAATTCAAATGAATATCGTTTGTTTTGGGAAAAATTAAATCGAGGTGACTTTGATTCGGGTGAATATAAACGTATAGGTAAAGACGGAAAAGAAATTTGGATTCAAGCTTCTTATAATCCTATTTTTGATTTATTTGGGAAGCCATATAAGATAATTAAATTTGCTACAGATATAACCAGTCAAAAATTAAAAAATGCTGATTATGAAGGACAAATTAGCGCAATTGGAAAATCTCAGGCAATAATTGAATTTAATTTAGATGGTATCATCCAAAATGCGAATGATAATTTTTTAAATACAATGGGTTATTCTCTTAGTGAAGTAAAGGGAAAACATCACAGAATGTTTTGTGAAACAAATTACACAAATTCAAATGAATATCGTTTATTTTGGGAAAAATTAAACCGAGGTGAATTTGATTCGGGTGAATATAAGCGCATTGGTAAAGGTGGCAAAGAGATCTATATTTCTGCTTCTTATAACCCTATTTTTGATTTAAATGGAAAACCTTTTAAAATTATTAAATATGCATCTGATGTAAGTAAACAGAAATTAAAGGATCAAGAGTTAAATGCTCTTTCAAAAACACAAGCTGTAATTAATTTTAATTTAGATGGAACTATAATTGAAGCAAATGATAATTTTTTATCAACAATGGGATATAGAATGGATGAAATAAAGGGAAAGCATCATTCTATGTTTTGCGATTCTAAATATACAAATAAATCGGAGTATCGTGAATTTTGGAATAAGTTAAATCATGGTCAGTTTATTACAGGCCAGTTTCAAAGATTTGCTAAAGGGAATCGCGAAATTTGGCTTCAGGCATCTTATAACCCTGTATTTGATCTTTCTGGTAAAGTATTTAAAGTAGTTAAATATGCTACTGAAATAACCAAAGAAAAAAAAGAATGGCTAGATCTTGTTCGAATTTTGGGAGAGACAGTGTCATTTCCCAAAGACGATTGGACTATTCCCATAGTCATTGAGACTAAATATTTTGATTTTGCCTTACATAGGCTGTTTGAGCTGGTATGGCATTCTATTAAGGAAGTTGAACTCAA
>NZ_JBIPMD010000356.1:0-12001 GCF_044369315.1 Silvanigrella sp. | reverse complement strand
TAAGAACAAATGGGCAAGGGCTAGGTCGGAATTCTGGAGGTTTGTTTGATGATCTTATTGTCGGTTGTTCCGTTGAGTGGCTGATCCAAAATGGATATCTGACAGACATTCGTTACTTTGTACCACCGCAGATAGTCGACATGACAGGAGTCCGCACGTTGGGCGGTGACTATGATCAAAATGAGCTAGAGGAGCGTCTAAATCAATCAATCGTCACAGGCGACGCTATAGCGCACTATGCGCGTATTTGTCCCCACGCTCCAGCAATAGCTTTTTGTGCCTCTATTCGCCATGCGCAAGCCGTAGCCGCTGAATTTTCCGCTAATGGTTTCTCTTCTGATGTCATCCATGGCGGACTAGATAAGGTAACAAGAAAAAATTTAATATCAGGACTCGCAAAACGTGAAATAAATGTTCTCACTTCTGTGAATGTTATTTCAGAAGGTACAGATATACCAATCGTTGAAGCTGGAATTATTTTAAGACCTACTCAATCCCTAGCATTACATCTTCAAATAGTTGGACGAATTCCGAGAATAGCAGAAGGTAAAAAATTTGCATTTTTAAATGACCACGTCGGGAACACTTTAAGACACGGTTTTGCAGATACACCAAGAGAATGGACGTTAGCAGGAACAAAAAAATCACGTAAAGATCAAGAGCCAACAATACCAATGAAGCAATGCCCAAATTGTTTTTGTTGTCACAAGCCAGCTCCTGCATGCCCAAGTTGTGGTCATAAATATAAAACTGAAATTAAAAAATTAAAAACAGAAAAAGGCGAGTTGCAAGAGCTTTCAAAAGAAGAAAGAGAATTAATAAAAATAAGACAAAAAAGAGAAATAAAAAAAGCAGATTCTTTAAATGAGTTAAAGGAAATCGAGAAAAAAAGAGGGTTCAAAAAAGGATGGGCTGATCATGTTTGGGCTGGAAAATTGCTAGCGCGAGAGAAATACAATGCGCAAAGAGGATAAAAACAAACTTGATGAAATTAACAGAGCTAGAAAATTAATAGGGTTAAAACCCATAAAAGTAACACATGGTAAATGTATGAAATGTGGAAAAGAAATTGAACGATATAAAAAATATAGGTGTGCAGAATGCCATAAATTATTAGATGAAATGAATTACTACGATGATGTGTTTGAAAGAGAATATATTTTTAGATTTAAAGATACACGCTACAGAGAAGATAAAAAGCATTACATATTAGGGAGGTAAATTTGAAAGAAATTAATATCATGCGTCAAGATATGATAGAACAATCAGAAGACAAAGAATTGTTTACATTTATAGAAAATTCAAAGGAAAAATATACACGTTTATTTAGAAACAATGTGGGAAAATTAGAAACTAAATATGGTGGCCGTGTTAATTTTGGGCTTTTTAAGGGGTCAAGTGACAATATTGGTTTTGATTCAATAATAGTTACGCCTGATATGGTGGGAAAAAGAATTGCAATATTTAAAGCAGTTGAATCAAAAACACCAGAAGGAAAGCTTAAGCCAGACCAAGAAAATTTCTTAAATAAAATAAAAATATATGGCGGAATAGCAGAAGTAAATCAGCCAGAAAAAGAAAAGAAAAAAGGTAAGAAATGAAACGTTATAAAAATGAATGTGAATTCTTACATAAAATTACATTAAATCAATTAAATTTACCAAAAAATAGGATTAAACCTAATTTTGAAGATTACGAATTAAAAGAAATTATAAAATTATTACGTCAAGAATTAATTGAGTTAGAAGCAGAACTTTTTCAAGAGAAATCGAACAAAACAAGGATATCTGAGGAAGTTGGCGACGTTGGCGCCTGTTTAGTTGGACTAATAGCAAAAACACAAGGATCATAAAATATGAATAAAAATGAAGAAATAAAACACGTTAAAATTATCGAAGAAATTATCGAGCAATATGTTTTAAAATCAGATTTTCAACGGGAACAATTTAAAAAAACTAGAAGTTATGTTTATTTAAAAGAAAAATCTGATGAAATTAAAGAAGAAATAAAAAAAATAATCAATGGGAAAGATAAGCAGAAATTAATTTTATTAGATAAAAAATATGTTGATGTGCCATTTTTATTAAGCACAAAATATTACATTGAAATAACTGAGGGCTTAAATACAGAGATTAGAAATTCAGAAAATGACAAAGAAAATATTGAATTAATAATCTCTAAAAAAGCAAATAAAAAGACAAAAAAAGAAAAAACAAATGAGTTTATAATTGTTATGGATGTTTTTTAACGTATTATATTCAGGAGATATTTTAATGGAATATAAAGAAGTTGAAAGCAAAGTGATGTGTGACTTTAGAGTTGCTTACAACATTGCTTATAAGGAAGCAAAAGAAGAGTTTAATGTTGAAAAACAAATTATATCTAGCAAATTAATTAGAATAAAATACATGCTTATTGCACATTCTTTTATGTTATTTGCAATACTTGTAATTTATTACTTAATTTTAATGAATAACCTTATTTTGTTTTCTTTCTTATCTCTTATGATTTTTAACATTAATACAATTTTAGATTTTAGGAGACATTGTCGTGATCTCGAACTTAAAACTTAAAGCTTTTCTATATTACATCATCAAAAATAACCTGACTTTTGATGATATAGAAAATGCTTTAAAAGAAATAGAAAAATTTAATTTTGTTTATAAACCAAAATATGAAAATGAAAATCTTTCTCAGGTATGTGACAAAATTATTGATAAAGTAACCGATAAAATCGAATTTAAGGAAAGTAAAAATGAGTCAGTGGGCTAGATTTTATAAATTAAGAGTAGGTGACTCATACCCTTCTTATTGTAAAAAAAGATATGAACCTTTTCTAGAACAAATTAATAGCTACGATTCTCTTTCTGAGGAAGGTTGTGGAATAGCTACAATGACAAAAATTGTTTATCAAAAAGGTAAAAAATATACTGCTTTTGACAAATGTAGTGAACAGCTTTCACTTGCAAGTAAGAATTTAATAGGTATGGAAGTTGCACTTAAAAAAGGGAATATTCTAAATCACAAATATAAAAATAATCCAGATATTATTGTATCGCATGGTGTTCTTGAACATTTTAGCGATTCGGATATTAAAAAAATAATTAAGAGACAATTAAAATCATGTTCTAAATTAATTCATTACGTTCCTTTAGATAAATGGATAACGCCTAGCTTTGGTGACGAAAGATTGCTTCCTATTTCATATTGGAAAAAGATTGTTAATCCTGATTATATCGAACTATTTAATGAAGATAAAGACGCTGTTTTAATGTGGGAGAAATAAACATGAAAGAATTTAATTTAAACGCAAAAGAAGCTTTAAAATTGATGTTAAAAGGTAAAACGGTGATATCAATAAATGGAGGGATGTTTTTTTATCACAATAATTTAGATAAAATAATCGTAAATGAAAACGTTAAAATGTATATAACTTATGAAGATATATTCTTATCTTATAAGGCTCTAAAATACAAAGAATACATTGAACCTAAAAAGCCTCGAAAATTTGAGTTTGAAGCATTTATTGGGGAAAATCCAAATAATAAAATGATTTTTGATAATTCATGCACTGATCAAGCTTTTGGTTATTACACATCATATATTTATCGTAAAAAAGAACCATTGCTAGATGATTACAAAATAATTTCTAAATTTAAAATAACTATGCAAGAAATATTGGAGTAATTAAAATGTTTAATTTAGATCAATATCAAGCTTTTAAATTAATGTTAGATGGTAAAAAAGTTATAAATGAATTAAATTTCATTTATGGAATAAATAAAGAAAAGAATTTAATAGAAACAAATGTTAATACCATAAAAGATTATAGTGAATTTTTAAAAATGCAGCCTTACAAATTTAAAGAATATATTGAGCCTCGTAAATATATATTTGAAACTTACCTAGGTGAAAATTTCGGTGTAATGCCATTTGGAAAATGCCCTATGGAAGTAGCCTTAAAACATCAATGTTCAGGCTTAAATGATGATTATGACAATTTAAAAAGTATGTATAAAAAAGTTTCTAAAGTTAAAGTTACTTTAGAGTTTATAGAGAAAGATAGCTCTGATTTTGTATTTCCAGAAATTCCTTTTAGGAGATTATAAAATGTTTAATGAAATTAGCCTAGTTGAGATAGAAAAAAACTCTATAAATAAATCAAAACTTGAAACATTTTTCTACGTTTTAAATAGAGACTATCTGCCTTTCGGAGCTATAGAAGAAATTTTTAAAAATCATGTTGATAAAATTAGTGAAGATAACAAGCCAGTGTTTGAAGATAAAAATTTAGAAGCTTATTGTAAAACTTTGGTCAAAAAATTTGATGACCATTTTGCAAATAATTAAGCAAGTGGAAAAATGAAGCATTAGGATTTTTAAGTTAATAGATTTTTTTAAAAGGAAGTTATTATGGAGATTGGAAAAACTTTAAAAGAAATAAGAATAGCTAGAGGCTTAAATCAAACTGAATTTGCTAATCTTATTGGTATCTCTGAGTCTGCTGTTTGTCAGTATGAGCGTGGCGGTCGTTATCCAAGTGCTGAGATATTAGCAAAAATATCATCTTCTTTAAATGTAAGTTGTGACTATTTATTGGGTTTAAAATTAGAAAATAATGATATTTTATTATCATTGAAAGAGAGTGATAAAAACATTATCATGAGACTTATAGATGCTCTTAAAAATAGATGATAAAGGTTTTAATCATGAAAATATTTAAAGTTATTAGAAATTATTTGTGGGTAAGAAAGTTAAAAAAAGATTCAAAAAATACAAGTGAAATTTTTGATTCATTTCAAAAATATACTCATGATGACATGCTTGATTCATCATTAACTAGTTTAAAGCATCTTAAAGCAAGCTTGTGGATTAGGTTTAAAAATTTATTTAAAAAAATTATTTCAATAGGATTTAAAAAATCATGACAGATGTTCGAAAATGTAAACTTAAAAGTCTCTTGTTATATAAAGAATATTACATGTTTCAAATTTATCTAGAATTAAAACTATTTGGTACATGGGCAACAGATTGGCAAATAAAGATTAATGAAACTAATAAAAATATAATTGAATTAATTAAAGAAACTAAAATAACAGAAAAAGAATACATTGAAATTTCTTCAAATGTTAAAGAGTTATGTTTGAAAGATTAATAAATATAAGAAACTTTAATACTTAAAAATAAGCGGGAGATTAAGGATGATTACAGCTACAGAAGCATATAAGGAAACAAATGAATTTATTAATGATCCAAATTTACTTGAGAAAGAAGAATATAAATATTTTATTTATAAATTGCATTCCTCAGAATGTATAAAAATTATTGAAAATAATATTTTTGAAGAAATTAAAAAAGGTAGTTTTGAGTTATTAATAAACGTTGGACGTTCCTCATTTCAGAGTTTTATTAACGAATTTTACAAGAGAGATAAGCTTAAAAATTTTAATAAATATTTTAAAGAATTAGGATATAAAGTTGAAATATACAGTCTATCTTCAGATTTTGTTTCAAATATTATTATTAAATGGTCTGAGGCCAATAAATGAGCGATAAAGTCGTCGATTTATTAAAAGAATCTCATAAGCAAAATATCAAGAAACGCTCTCAATTTGCATTAAGAGATAACGATATATTTCTTGAAATTATTGCAATGCTCGAAAAAGAATATCTTTGCGACGGTGAGCGATATTATAAAATTACAGACTACCGAAATAGAGTTTGTAAACTTATTAAATATACAAACCTTAAAAACGCTTGTATTAATATAAGAAAGACGCAAAAAGTAGATTCAAAAACTGCAAACGAAGCAATTATTGCGTGGAAATCCGAAGTCAATTTTATTTCTGAACCGTCGTTACTTCGTGAGGAATCCGATGACGATTCTTGGCAATTAGAAGCAAAATCCGAAATTAATAATATTATTATCGAAAACGACCCTCGTAGATGGCTTGATGTATGGTTTGCTTCAAAAAATATTCAAATTCATTCCAGTAATGAGCTTTCTATAGATGGCGAAAAATTCCCAATTGACGAAGCTATAGCAGTTATGAATTGTGATTTTATAACAAACAAACCAGATAAAACAAGAATAACTCTTCAAGTGTTGCGTAATGCACTTGATTTAAAAATGGCAGCCGAATTAAAGAAAATTCGTAATAAAATAATTTCTACATTAAATTTTGAGGCTGACTTAAATCGAAATATGGAACGTTTCGTTACTGCATTACTTGGGAAATATGACCATATTACAGATATGGTTTTGAGGCATTTTATTTGGCAAGTGAAGAGAAAGATTTTCGGTAAAAAAGTTTATGATCATCTCATGCCTATTATTTATGGCTCACAAGGAATAGGAAAATCAGAGGCCATTAAGAAATTTATTAGCCCCCTAGATGGTCTTTGGATCGAGGGTAAGTTTACAGATTTAACAGATGACCGTAACTCAAAATTTTTCGAGTCAAACTATATTATGTTTTTTGACGAAATGAAAGGAGCAACAAAAGCAGATATCGAGGAAATTAAAGAGCGAATAACAGCGGAATTTATTAAGTTTCGTTTGCTGTTCACTCACAATATGTTGCGCATAAGTAACAACTGTACATTTATAGGAACGTCCAACAAGCCTGTTTCGTTGCTCATACGAGATGAAACAGGAATGCGTCGATTTTATGAGGTAGAAGTGCTTAAGGAATGCAATTGGGATGAAATTAATAAAATAGATTATCTCGCAATTTGGAAAGATGTAGATGAATCTGTGGACAGACCGTTTATCAGTGCGTGCAAAAAAGAAATAAAGGAACAGCAAGAATTAAATCGTGATAAAAACTCGGTCGAACAATGGGTAGAAGAGCGTTCTTTAAGTCAAGGAACCACGCATTGCAAACTCAATGATGCTTATGATGACTATTGTCATTTCTGCTCTCGTTCTGGCTTGCATAGCGATTCTAAGCGTAACTTTGGAATTAAGCTAAAAGCAAAATTAAAAGTCACCTCATTTATACTGAATGGCCAACGTTACTATGCGCTCAACAAAGAGTTCACTAGTCAATTGTTGCCACGAATTTAGGCGTTTTTAGAACAGAAGAACATTTCAGAACAGATTGTTCTGTTCTAAAGTATTCTTAGGGAGAGTTGAATAAATCTTATTTAGAACAGAAGAACAGAGAAAATCCATAAAGCTTCTAGCAGATGTATATATTTCGTTAAGGTAACATGTATTTTTTCATTTCCTATTACTTTTTCCATTTTTACTGTTCTATCTGTTCTAAATTAGACTTATATATATGAAATAAGGATAATATGCAGAACAGAAGTAGAACAGAACCAGAACAGATAGAACAGATCTCACCCAAAATTAGGAGAAAAAATGACGATTTGATTAAAAATATAGCTAAAATAAGTAAAATAAGGTAACAAAAAATAATTAAAGTAACGCATGGTTTTGTTAAATTAAACCATAATTCACAAAAACAATAAAGAGGACACAATGAAGAGAAATTGGAACCAATGGCTGACAGACTATAAGAGTGGATTTTGTAAAAATAAAAACGCAATTTATGATAGTGATGAATTTATTGAACTTGATAAAGATGAAGCCATTTTTCTTAATATATTAGGATTAAGAGTCGCAACAGTAGAAGATTTAAACGAGTTCTGTACAGATTTGAGATGGAAAAACAATAATATAACAACACATCCAATGAGTGATGACTCTCGATTCCAAGAAATTGTAAATCGTGTTTCTTTATTTGAAGAAAAAGTCCCATCTTATATAGCTAATGAACTTAAATATAAAATAATCAATCGATGTGAAACGAATGAGTCTATTGATTTTGCAGAAAAGTATCTTGAAAAACTATTAAATGCCATTAAAACTTATAAACAAAGCAAAGGGACTAAACAATAATAACAACACAAAATATGGAAGTATTAAATTAACAAGAAATAGCTATATAGGAGAGCAAATACATGATAGAAAATAAGGCAATTTCAACACCGAAAACTTGTACGAAATATAAGCCTGAGTATTGTAAGCAGATTATCAAGCATTTTGAAGAGGGTTATAGTGTAGAGTCGTTTGCTGGTGTTCTGGGAGTTGATCGAGGCACAATATACAACTGGTTGCGAGATTATCCAGAATTCAGAGCTGCTAAACGAATTGCAGATGAGAAGTCGAGACTATGGGCCGAAACAAAGCTAAAGGAACAAATTGAGGGCAAACTAAAGTCTCATCCTGTTCCGTTATTGTTCTATTTAAAGAATCGTTTCCCAAGTGATTGGCGTGATCGTAAGGAAATTGTGAATGAAAAAGAGGCAGTGGAGGACGTTTCTAACCTGTCAATTGAAGATCAGCTTGAAAAGATTGAAAAACTTAAAGCTCATCTCGTTGCACGATTAAAGCAAACCAAGGCCGAAAAACCGATAGAAATTGAGGCAGTCAAAGAGGTTGAGAGTGCCTAAAACATGAGCGAAATAAGTCAGTTATGATAACTAGCATTATGGTGTGTGGATTAAGGTAACAATTTCGATTAGTTGTATAGCATTTCGGAAGGTCTTTAGGGATCGAATTAATACGCAAAGCTTAGCATATAGGGCCACCCCGTCGTTTTCCTTAGAGGGGGGTACCCATTTTCAGAACATACCCCCCTCAGATAACCACACTCATTTTGCTACAAGAGAAACACTTAGCCAAACTAGTTTGTTAGTGCTAGATTCAGAATCATTTTTTTTGCAAATACAAACACTTTTTCCTTTGTTTGGGTCATATTCGCAAACGGAATGTTGCCCCTCTGGACAAGCATAACAAGCTCTTACATATGAAAAACAGATAAAAGTCATTAAAATATAGATAAATTTTCTTTTCATAATTTCTCCAGTTTTTTCTTTTCGGAAAAACGAAACAAAATAATTAATTCTAATTAAAACAAATTGTTACGAAGTGTGATACTCCGACCGTCCAAAACGGCAAGCCGACCGACGATTTCGGATATCCGACCACCGCAATTTTTTAAGTAAAATCATGCAGTCTATAGACTGCCGAATTTTAAATTTTTTCGTGGCCCATTTTTGGTGGAATCCTTACCGCGCCTAGTTTTTACCCCCCACCCGTATTCGTGTAAAAAACGCACTATCCCCAATTTAAAGCAAATTACAACAAAAATATTGGCAAACCCAACAATAATGATGTATCATACATCATAAGGGGGTTGTTTTAATGAAGCTTAAAGAGGCAAGGAAGCTTTTTAACGAATTAAGAATACAGGGAAAAATTGTTTTAACGGATCATGTTATTAATGATCATAAAGAAAGGCTTTTTACTATCATAGAAATTTACCAACTTATACAACATACTAAGGGAAAACTATCAGATAATAACAGGTTTCCAACATCGACAAAAGGAAGCTTTTTATATGAATGTAAAGATGATTTAAATAGGGATGTACAAGCGGCTGTAGTATTAAAAGATAATGTTATTGTTATCCATATATTTAGAAAGGTTTAAATATGAAAATTAAAAAAGTTTATGAACATACAAGCCTTTTGGGTAATATAAAAACAGAAGCGACTTTTGAAAAAATTGATGAAATGGAAACTCTAAGTTATGCTGAAGCGATGAGAATAGAAAGAATTGTTGCATATAAATTCTATATGAAATCAATAAAAAAAGATTCTTTATTAACATCTGACGAAGTCCGTGGAATTGTGTACTTTCTAGGCGTAAATATGAGTAAATTATCAGCTTATTTAAAGCTTGATAGAAGTACATTAAATAATGTAGTTCGTGGCAGAAAACCTAGTAAAATGTTGTGTCATTTGCTTTTAGAAGCCGTAAAAACAGAGCTATTGTTTCCTAATTTCCACAAATCAAGATTTGAAAAAGCGATTGATTGCGATTTGGATCGAGAATATTTTGAATTATTGATAAAAAATAAAGCTGCTTAAAAATGGAAATAAGCATGGAAGAAATCTTAAAAAAATAAGCTCTAGGACTCCCTAGGGCTTTTTATTTTTAAAATAAATCACGCTTTTTTATGAAAAATATAATTTTAAAAAAATGAAATAAAAAAAATAAATTACTAATATTTAAATAATTATTTATTCCTATATGACACAGTCACTATTTAAAACAATGTGAAAATAGCAAGATGTATCCTAGCTATATTCATTTATTTTGGTATTATTTCTGCTTGATGTGAAAGGAGATAAAATGTCATCAAATAATTTTAAAGTTGGGGATGTAGTGCAATTAAAAAGCGGTTCAATGCCTATGACTGTAATAAGTGCAGGGAAAAATTCGATTACATGTAAATGGTTTAATAGGGTAAGCGATTTTCCAGAGGGTTTATCGCTGCCGAATGCTTCTTCATCCAATAACAAATATGGTGCTTCATTTAATTATAAATATAGTGATCATCAAATTGGGAAAGAGATTTTTCCACAAGACGCTCTTGAAAAAATTAAAAATAAACCCTAGGGCTTATTCCCGTATTTATTTGTGCCATTTGTGCTTGGCAAAGCGCACAAAACATAAATAATTAAAGGCCCAATTAATGGGATTATTTGTAGAAAAATCCACCACCCGCTTTTATTTATGTCGTGCAAACGACGAACAGTTACAGTGATTGAAGGCAGAATAAGGGCAATAAAAATAATGGATATTAAAAATTTTAATAAATTAAATTCATTACTTTCTCCGTATATAAATTTATTAATAAATACCAGTATAAAAAGTACAGAAAAATCAAAAAGTAAAAAATACCAAAATTCAGATCTAGATGCTCTTCCCCTAAAAGTTCTGTAATTTTTTAAGGCGCATTTAACTGAGTCAACAAAATTCATAAATAATTCCTCCTTGGAAAAAATACTTTTTTTCATAAATAAAATAAAATTACAAAAATGTTAGATAATAATTTTTAATACATAATTAATATGTATTAAAAATAATAAAATCATGCTTTTTTCTGTGAAATAATATTCACTTCTTTCTTAATGTAAATGCTCTGATTTTTTTTAAATAGCAGCGAGTTTAAATTGTCCTGAATTTTTATATAATTAACTTTTAATAAAATTAAGATGTGCTTTCTAATTAAACTATTATAACTATCATTTTTTTCTAAAATATCTTGTAGATAATCAATGTTTTTAATGCAAAATTTAATTTCATTTTTTAATTCTATATTTTTATTGTTCATTGTTAAATCCTTTCCAATTATAAACAGCTATTATATATATGTTATTGTGTTCGTACCTGCATAAAACTTTATGCCGTTTTAAAACACCTACAATGGTAGATTTTCTTTTGCCAGATAATTTGATCAGTTTTGTTAATGTATATTCTCCTTTTGGAAGCATTTTAAGCCAAGTCGGGGCTGGCCTACCAATCTTTTTTATTTTCATAGATTTTAAGCCTCCATGCCTCTAAATCAAGAATTTTTAAAATATTTAAAGCAAATAAAATAAGCAAAATTATATTTTCCCTTCATATACAATTGCAAATGCTAATAAAAATTGAAAAATTTTAATGACTAAGCCCCTTAAAATAAAAAACCAAACATTCATTAAATTAAATTTTTTGGTAATGTAATATTGATGTCATCGATTTTTATAATCTAATAATTACATAATATTATAAAAAAAAAATTTCATATTATATAAAAATTACGGTCGGTTAATGATTTTTAAGAAAATAAGTTATTATTTTGGGCTTTAAATAAGGTTTAAATATTTATTATATATTTATAATATCTTAAAATTAATGTACATTAATTATTATTATAAAAATATATATTAAAATATCATTAAAACATATGTTTAATTATTGTATATTTGGTGTTAAATCATGCAAAAATCATGTGATAAAAAAAATCCATCAGATATGATTAAGGTAGATTCATGAAAGTAAGGATCTAGGAGCATTCTAAAGCATAGATAAAGGCACTAAATATAAAACGTTAATTATATTATTATATTTTTATAATAATTATTAAGATTTTCTTTT
>NZ_JBIPMD010000084.1:0-12001 GCF_044369315.1 Silvanigrella sp. | reverse complement strand
CTTTTCCATATTCATCATTTCCAACACAACTACTATAACTTGTTTTTGATCCTAAAATAGCCATACCGCGAATGGCATTGGAAGCACTGCCACCCAATTCAATTTCAGGTTTTACATTACCTAAATTTTGCAAAACTTTTTTTTGAGTTTCTTCGTCCACAAGTTGCATGACTCCTTTTGTCATGCCAAACGTTTTTAAATCAGCATCATTTGCACGAACAAGAAGATCAATTAATGCATTTTCAATGGAAACAACGTCTAGGGAATGCCTCATTTGTTCTAATGAGAAAAAAGAATTTTGAATCATGCCAACCTCTATTATAACTTTGCCAAAACAATTCTATGACAAGTAAACCTGTCATATGAAAATTGTTACTGTGTTGTAAAGGGGCCGAGAATTTTAAAGTCAACTCCACCCAATAAGTCTCTTACAATAACAAAACCACCAGTGCTATTCCCTGAACCTACACCAGGATTCCAAGTTGTAGAAGCGGACGTATCTAAATTTAAATTTCCACTTGTAACGTACCATTGCACTCTACTTTTCGGTGAAAAAATAGAATTTGAAGAATCTCTTGGTGATGGAATGGAAGGAATTGTAATATTCGCGTTAATAGAATTATCACCTCCCCCAGATATTGTTGAACCTGTTGGTGATATACTTGAAATTTGTATTGGATTATTTGTTACTGCTAAACCATTTTGTATGGAAGTTTTTTTAGAGGAAGTAACAGCAGAAGGAAATGTTGTTGAAGACCACCAAGATGCTGTTGGGTCTGGTAAAAAATAAAAGGAGTAAAAACCTTGATCACTAGAAGACCCCGAAATTACTGTGTAACTTAATTGAAAACCAGGAATATCTCCTACTTGATTCATATATGAAGTTAAATTTGCTTCTGTTAAGTTAGAACAATTAACGGTGTAATCAAATAAAGTAACGCGGAAAGGAGTTGTTTGAATCGTGCTTGAAGTAGAAGAAGAAAAAAAGAAGGATGAAGCAATATTTGTTCCCGTAGTTCCTGCAGATACGCCTCTAGCTCCGGCACCACCACTTAAATAATTACCTCCAATCGCAAATAAAACAATTCCATTTATTGTGATTGTTGGAGTTTCAGATGTAGGAGAAATAGCAACAATATAAAAATGAGATGTTGCACAAGAAGTAGTAGAATTTGTTAACCGCAAAGGAAACTGTTGAGCTGAAGTATTAGAAGTAATTCCAGAAGGAAAGACCGTGCTGTTTTGAAATAAAGAAGCAACTACCCTTACTTTATTTATTCTATAATAATTATTATCCATTTCACTACAAGAGTTCATTAATAAGATTACAAAAATCGAAATAAAGTAAAAATAATTCATTTTTTTAAACATTTTTATTCCTTAATAATATATTAAAATTTAGCTATAACTCCAATTGATGGTATTATTGGCAAACCAGTAACCGAAACCGTTTTAGAATAATCACGATTAAATGTTGTATTTGTTACGTTGCTTCTATTAAATAAATTTAAAATATTTAAATAGGATGTTAATGTCCAATCTTTAAATAAAAAGTCATATTCTGTTCTAAAATCAACTTCAAAGTAATAAGGATTTCTTACATCATTTTTATTTACTAAATAAGTATTTCCATCAGGAGAAGGGGAATAAACACCGGTATTTTGATTATAAGTTCCTCCTGATACAGAAGAATAAGGAGATCCTGTCATATACTGAAAACGAGCCCCTGCATTCCATCTACTTGTAATTTTTTGTCCATAAACAATATTTAAGGAATGTGTTCTATCATAATCTGAATTTCTCCAGATTCTAGAACCTGGATCTCTTACTTCTGCTAAACTCAGGCCATAACTAATCCATCCAAACCAAAAATCAGATGGTTTCTTCTTGAGAAAAACCTCTACCCCTTTTGCTCGAGATTGAATTGAATTTTCGAACTTATTATTTGAATTACTTACTGCTGGCCCTGTTAAGTTATCACTTGTTTTATACCAAAGTTGAAGATCAGTAGAATAATTATCTAAAAATTTTGATTCGTGGCCAACGACATATTGAATATTTTTCTCGAGCTGTAAGTCTGGATTTCCATAGCCAGGAATTGTATATTGAATTGCAGGAAGCTGACTGTAATAACCAACCGCTGCTTTTAATGTTTGACTCTCTGTAACGTCAAAACGAACACCCACTCTTGGATCTACAGATAATTGTTTTGCACTTGGTCCTTTAAATACATTTACTCCTGGATTTATTTTAATTTCTTTTATTGGTGAATAAATAATGTCTAAATAGGTATCTCCATAAAATCGATCTGTACTTATGGTATTTTTAACTCTAGGAGCAAGCTCAGGATCAAAATAAATAGTAGGATCGCCACTTGGATATTGAACAACATCAACCCCTACAGAGTTATGAACATACTTAGGTCTAATTCCAATAGAATAAGTAAACATTTCATTTATTTTCTTATCTAATGAAATACCTAAAATAAATAAATGACTTCGAGCATCTATTTGGTCTCCAAAAATATTTTGTTGAAAAACCAAGAAACGTTGTTCAAATGTAAAATGCAAACCATATCCATCTTTTAAATTTAAATTATACCTAGCACCTGAAACTTCTGTATAGGTATAAATACTAAAACTATTTTTTCCAGACGCAGTATCACTGTTACCAAGATTACCAGATAAAGAAGCTCTATCAGCAGCTCCTAATAAATAAGCTTGCCATGTTCCGTTAGAATGATTTCCATTAAAAACAAATTGATAATCTGTCGCTTGTGGTATGGTAACAAAACTCGAATTATTTGCTAATTTTTGAATTAGTGGTTTATATAATTCTAAATAAGTTCTTCTCATACCCAAACGATAACCAATGGCATCATTATCTTTTTCTGATGTTGTTGTTTTTGTGTTTTCTGGATTGCTATTTGATTCAGATTCATTTGTTTTAACATCTGAGTTTTTTGAAAATGCATTTCCTTCTAAATAGATTCCACTTTGGATCATTCCTAATTCAAATTCCCCAGAAGTGCGTTGTGGTATATTTCCTGGACTTTTTAATTGAATAACCCCGCCAAGAGTATCCGAATATTTTGCACTAAATGCTCCAGGATAAAAATCCATGGATTCAATCATTCGTGAAGGAATAATGGTTTGAGCACCGCCAAAATGAAAAACAAAAGGTAACAATAAATCATCATAATAATAGGAATTGTCACCAGGAAGTCCACCCCTCACAACAATATCTGCGCTTCCTGGACTTGCAGGCAAAACAGAAGGTAACGTTTGAAGAGTTTTTACAGCATCTCCTGCCACACCAGCAGTATGCGCAATCTCATCTCCATTAAACGAATTTTGTGAAATTTCGTTTTTTCTTTTTGCACGAATAATTCCGTATCCGCTATATTCTGGTGCTGGCTCTAATGAATAAGGAGATTCGCTTTCTACTTTTCCATTTTCTATTTTTATAGTTAAGTCCTGATAATTATCAGCTCGAATGACCACCCCTTTAGAAGTTTTATTTACAAAAATCGAAAAATTTCCATTTTTATCCGATCTTGTTGTCACTTCTTTATTACTTTGGTCAAAAATCAAAGCATCTCCTATAGGACTTATACTTCCTAAGGGTCTAATGATTCCTTTAACTAAAATTTTATTTTCTTGTGCACTATTTTTAGGCAATGCTTGAGGCAAGGCCAAAAACGGGGTGAAAGAAATTAAAATCACAATGGGCAAACACTTTTTAAGCATAATTTCAAACCTATAATATTTAAATGAAGCTCTCATTTTAATGTTCTGAATGTAACTTTACATAATTTTATTATGAATTTCAAAATCTTCAAAAATAGAAGCTTGAAAAATGGCGCATTGAATTGCTTAAATTTTAATCATTTTTTATTTTAACTCATTTTATGAGGACACAATTTACAAATTGATTTTTAAAATATAAAAAATAGTTCTTAGATATGAAATAATCATTAAATTTTTTATATCTGAATTCGTTTTTAAGAATTTTAATTTCATTTTATATTAATAAAAGGATTCTTTGTGATAAAAAAAGAAGCTCTAAAAAATCTTCTAACTCCCCATTATTTGAAAGAGCCTTTTCAAATAAATAATTTTTATTTTTGGTTAACTCTATTTCTTTTTTTAGTTTTAAGACTCCTTTGGGCGGCTTATTTTCCAATGGCGAATGATGAAGTATATTATTGGGATTGGTCTCGCCATATTCAATTGAGTTACATCGATGCCCCTCCTTTTGTCTCATGGATTTCTTATTTAGGAGGACTTTTATTTCAGGGATCTTTTGGAGCTCGCTTTTTTCTTCCCTTTTTACATTTATTCACTACTATATTTATATTATTAAGCTCTAAGATAATTGCGGAAATAAATCATAAAAATTTCACGAATGAAAATGCATTATGTGCTTTAGCAATTTTTCAATTAGCGCCTGTATTTAATTTAGAAGGCATCATTTTATTGCCAGATGGATCTCTATTATTTGCAATTTCTGGTGCATTATATTTTATTTTAAAAGCATTTTTAGAATCAAAAAAAAGCCAAAATTCTTTATCTATAAAATATGGTTTGTTTTTTGGTATTTTTCTTGGAATTGCCGCCTTATCAAAATATCATGCCCTCCCCATTGCAGTTGGATTTTTTATAGCATCTCTTATATTACGTGGTGTTAAAAAATCATATCATGATTTCTCATTTTGGTTTGTTACAGCGATTGCTTCTATAATGGTGTCGAGTCCTGTTTTTATTTGGAATTATTTAAATCATTATGCTTCTTTTCATTTTCAAAGCCAACATGGATTCTCAGGATTTTCTTTTCATTATAAACCTTTTTTAAAATATATTTTTGGTTCTATTTTTTATTTATTACCTTGGTTTTTTATTCCCTTATTTTATTTCTCAATAAATGGAATTTTAAAAAAATCTTATTATAAATCGATAAATCTTTTAACCACAATCCCTTTTTTAATTTTATTTACCATTATTTTAAGCTCCGCCCTAGGAAAACAAGCGTTACCGCATTGGTCTATGCCTGGATTTTTATTATTAGTTCCTGCATTTGTTCTTCATTGGAATCCTCTTACGGGAAAAAATAGAAATACTTGGATTCGATTCTTTAAAGTTACTTTATTTCTATCCACCGTAATTCCAACTATTTTATGTATTCCAAAGTTTAATCTATTATTAATTAAAGGATATACTTTTGTAAAAGGAAATGCAGACGACCTTTTTCAAGCTTATGCATGGATTGATTTGCAAAAAGATCTTTTAAATCAAGAAAATATAGAAATTATAAGCACCCCCTATTATGAAACGATTGAAAACCAAAATTGCTTAAATCATTATCAAATTGGTTCTTTAAAATGGTATTGGGCCGCACAGCTCGCCTTTCATTTTGAAAATAAGCCGCGTATTTATAATTTTGACTTTGTAAATACTTCTTTTTATTCTTGGCGAGATAAGTTATATGATTTAGCAAATTGTAAGTTTATTATTATTGGTAGCAAAGACCATTTCAATAAGGACGATATTCTAAAAATAATGGATATAGAAGAAACAAAAGAATTTCATATTTCCCCTTATAATGGAGAAAATATTATTTATATAAAAGGAACTATGAAAGATAAGTTAACATTAAAAGAAATATACGAAAACAAAATAAAAGAAGTAAAATATTAAATAAATTTTTGAAGTTTTTCTAAAACATCATGAAGAGCACAGCGGACAATTTCTATTTCCCAAGTATGACCTTTCGCTGATTGTTCCAGTTCCGTTACCCAAGCAATTAGGGTTTTGGTTATTTCCGTAAAAGATTGTCCTTCTTTTAATTCAAAATCATCATCTGATATTTGTTCCAAATAGGCTTTCCACGAGGATTGAGGGGCATCTAACATATTCACCAAACGATTCAAACGTTTTGTTTGATCTTGTCCTTCCCAGTCACCACTAACTTGAAAGGGATACCAATCCAATTCATGTCTGTGAAGCCATAGGTGAGCCCCATTACTCAACGCAATTCTACGAAAGTCGTCAGGCAAGGCATTTTGAAAACCATCAGGCCTTTTCCAGATTACATGCATGATACTATCCTCATTTGCTCTAATAAATAAAAACACACCCATTGGTGTATAATTTTAAACCCTGATAATACAACTCAAAAAAAAATACACAAGCTTAAAAAATAAATTACCGAAATCACAAGAAAGGATGACAACACGTATCACTTAGTATTACTATTCGCAATAAACTCTGTTTTATTTCTAACAGGGTTTAATTGTTTAATAAAAGGAGTATCCCATTTGAATAGAGTCAAAATTTACACCACAAAAGTTTGTCCTTATTGTAATGCAGCAAAAAATCTATTTAAAAAACTAAATGTAGATTTTGAGGAAATCAACTTAGACGATGATCCCGATCTTCGTGCAAAATTATCTATGGAGAATAATGGATGGCGTACTGTTCCCATGATCTTTATAAATGATAAATTTATAGGTGGATTTGATGATACCAATAAACTTTATAAAGAAGGATCTCTTTTAAAGTTACTAGGCTTAACAGAATAAAAAATATTTCAAGTTAAATACAAAATTAATTCTCTCTAAAAAGTAACAAACATGAAACACTTTGTATTTTTAATAGCAATTATTTCTTTAATATTAAATAGCTGCGCTGTTGGCTTTAGCAATAAACAAAGATATATTCCTGAGGAATTTTCTAAGGTTTATATTCCCTCTGCAAAAGATTCTTCTATTTATTCTGGTAATTCTAGCAGATTATCTCAATCTGTAAGACAAAAAATGGCATTAAGAACAGATATTCAAATGACGGATCTTGAAAATGCAAGATGGGCCTTACAAATTAAAATACTTGATAGAAAACAAAGTATTGTCGCCATTGAAGATTGCAAAAACCCCTCTACTGCCAGTGTCGCAAGTGGTGCGTTTAAATGCTCTCTGATTCATCCAGAACTTAACAATTCAAGCACAACTTCACCTACATCTTTTAATCAACCCACAAAATCTCCTTCACAAGAAAAAATTTCTTTGGTTGTTCAAGTGAAAGCGATTGACCTAAATAGTGGTGCTACAATGTGGGCAAAACAATATGCTGCAAACAACATTCCAGAAGTTGTTTTTAATGAAATTGGAGATACAGACGGAAACACTCTGAAGTACATGCAATGGACGCCCGATTTACATGTTTTCCGTTACCAAGAAGCTATTAATAATGCTGTAAAAAGCTTCTCAGAAGCCATCTCTTCCGATATCCAAACAATGATTTTTGAATCCATGCCCAAAAAAGGGACTGTAGAAAAAAAATAATTTACAGATTTCCTCCAAAAATAAAAACAACCTAATTCTTGTTGATAAAATAGATATCTAATTGTAGTTTTGGCACGTTTTATAGAGAATAACCCATGTAGGAGAACTCCACCTATGTTTATGAAATTTGTTTCAGATCATAAAAAAGACTTAGAAAATATTGCAGTTGCTGTGCGTCTTTTAGGAATGGATGCTGTATTAAAAGCAAAATCAGGACATGTTGGATTGCCATTGGGGGGTGCTGAAATGGGCACCCTTCTTTATTTTGCAGCAATGAATCACAATCCGAATAATCCAAATTGGATAGATCGTGATCGTTTTATTTTATCTGCAGGTCATGGCAGTATGCTTCAATACGCCCTCCTTCATTTATCAGGTTATTCCTTATCAAAAGAAGAAATTATCCAATTTCGCCAACTTGGTAGCAGCACAGCCGGTCACCCCGAATACGGCCACACCCCTGGGATAGAATGTACAACTGGACCTTTGGGGCAAGGCATTTCACACGCTGTGGGTATGGCTCTAGCTGAACGCATGCTCGCTTCACGTTTTAATGAAAAAGATTCTTCCTTAATTGACCACAGGACATTTGTTATCGCTGGAGACGGCTGCTTGATGGAGGGTGTCAGTTCTGAGGCTTGTAGTTTTGCTGGCCACCATAAATTAAATCGCTTAATTACTCTTTATGATGCCAACAATATTACAATTGATGGAACAATTGATATTTCCTTTACTGAAAATGTTGGTAAAAGATACGAATCTTATGGTTGGAATGTTTTACATGCCGATGGAAATGACTTTTTATCGTTAGCAAAAGCAATGGAAAAAGCATTTGAAAATTCAAATTTGCCAAATGGAGAAACAGGACCAACATTAATCGTTTGTAAAGGAATTCCTGGTAAAGGTTCACCAAAATGGGAAGGAAAACCAAAAATTCATGGAAATCCTATGACTGCTGACGATGTCATTGATGCCAAAAAACATCTTGGCATAGAAAACACAACTCCATTTTACATTCCAGATTCCCTTCTAGAATCAGCACATAAACTCATTCATTTCCGTAAAGAAAAATATACTAAATGGGAAGTTTTATTTAAAGAAACAGAACAAAAATGGCAAAAATCAAATATCACTAAATTAGAATTATGGAATACTCATTTTAACGATCAATTTGTTGTTTCTTTAAAACCGGAATCGTGGAAGTTAGCAAAAGGAAAAATGGCTACCCGAGTTGCGAGTGGAAAAGCATTATGCGAATTGGCAGCAGAAAATCCAAGACTTGTTGGTGGTTCCGCAGATTTAGCGGGCAGTAACTTAACAACCTTACCAAATACTTCATTTATCAATAGCAAAGATTTTTCAGGAAGAAATATCCATTTTGGTGTAAGAGAACATGGAATGGCTGCTATTTGTAATGGAATCACCTTACATGGCGGTTTTCAAGCTTATTGTGCTACCTTTGCTGTCTTTTCAGATTATATGAGACCCGCAATTCGCCTTGCTGCCATTATGAAAATTCCAACATTATTTATTTTGACTCATGATAGTTATGCTGTAGGTGAAGATGGCCCCACACACCAACCGATAGAACACGCGGCATCATTAAGAGCAATTCCTGACCTACAAGTTTATCGTCCAGCAGATACCCTTGAAACATTTGTGGCTTGGGAAAATGCGGTTGCCACCTATAACAAACCAACAGCTCTTTTATTAACAAGACAGGATCTTGAAGATTTAGACAATCATTTACAAGTAGCAAGAACTATAGAAAATGTAAAAGAGGGTTTAGTGAAAGGTGCCTACATGCTAAAAGATTTTTCTGAAAATGAAAAATCAGAAAAAATTATTCTCATTTCATCGGGCAGTGAAGTTTCTTTAGCATTACAAACAGCTCACGAATTAGAAAATAAATCTCATGAAAATGCTTCAGGAAATAAAGTAACACTCTCAATCCGTGTCATTAGTTCTTGTGCTCCTCAATTGCTTGTTGAAAATCCCGTTACATTAAATAATTTGTTACCTAAAGAACTTCCTATTATCGCCATTGAAGCAGGTTCAACCCAAAGTTGGGGAGAAATTGTTGGTAGAAATGGAGCTATTTTTGGAATGAAAACATTCGGAGCATCTGCACCAGCTCAAGATCTAGCTAAACATTTTGGATTTACTCCTGAGAAATTTGGAATATTTGTTTTAAACCATCTTAAATTAAGGTAAATAAATGACTGCTATGAAATTGAAGTCATTACAAATTATTGATAAAGCTAATGTTAAAAATACAAATATACTTTATTTTATTTGTTTATTTATTGTAGTATTTATTAATATTATTTTGAATCATAAGGAATCATTTCATACTTGGGTAGAAATCATAGGTTCCATCATTCAAATTGCCATTCCTATGTATGTCCTCGTTCCCGTTCTTTGGAAAAAGGATAAAGGAGGAGCAATTCAAATGATTCGTTTATTAGCAATTATTTTAGGGGTAACATGGGCTTTTAAACTTGGCTTAGGCCAAGTTTTTGGAATCAATGAAATGAGGCCAAGAGGAGGCTCTATGAGTTTTCCAAGTGGCCACACTTCTGGGGCTTTTTCAGGAGCTTTGTTTTTAACCATCCGCTATGGATGGAAATATGCTGTTTACTCTTTACCTTTAGCTATGTTTGTAGGATATACT
Source organism: Silvanigrella sp. (assembly GCF_044369315.1). NCBI lineage: Bacteria > Pseudomonadati > Bdellovibrionota > Oligoflexia > Silvanigrellales > Silvanigrellaceae > Silvanigrella > Silvanigrella sp. The sequence continues at coordinate 1,988 of NZ_JBIPMD010000084.1, read as the reverse complement.
CGCATTTATTCAATGGCACATTGGCCTATTGATGTCATAGCTTCGATCGTTCTTTGTACAATAAGCTCAATTTTAATTGTAAAAAAGTTTAAACAATAACGATTTAGAGGTTTTTTTTAATTAATATAAGTAACTAGGAAACACGGATGTTACCTCAGTTTTTGAATGATTTTATCAATCAATTTTCACAAGTGTTTTTAGTTACCTTATTAATATGTTATATTATTACTTTTATATCTGTTCTTTTTCTCCTTAAAAATGAATCATTCAAAATTAAATTTTTTAATTTTCTTGCTAATATCTTTTTTATATCTGGTTATTTATACTTAAACAAAAAAAATATTCATTTTTTAAGTGCATCTTTATACCTTAGCTCTTCTATATTTTTTTTCTTTTTAACAACAAAATTATTTTTAGTTCTTCACTATATTATTCAAAAAATAATCTATTTTTTTAGCAAATCAAAAAAGAAAAAAATAAATTTAAAAGCGACTCGTTTGACAAAAGAAAAATCCAGTATTCATAGTCCACAAAGAAGATCCTCTCCCTTTGGAACACCCCAAGTTATGACTTCATTTGGACTCAAAGTAAGAAGTAAAAGTGAAGTATTTATTGCTGAAAAGCTTTTTGAAAAAAAAATTGAATTTAAATATGAAATTCCACTTTCTGCAGGAGGAAAAACCTATTATCCCGATTTTACTCTGTATGTAGGAAATAATGAAATTTACTGGGAACATTTTGGGATGATGAGTGATGAAACTTATGCGGAAAAAACAGAAATTAAAATAAAATGGTATAAGAAAAACTTTCCAAATAAACTGATTTGGACAGAAGAAAGCTCGCAACTTATGCCTCAAATTCACGATATTGTAGAAAAAATAGCAAAGTCTAAGCGGCACCCTCAGATTCATCAGATTCTGAAGCAGATGCATGATTCAAAGGGACATGCATCTCAACATCGCCGTATTTAATTTGCATTTTACCATTGCTATTTTCAATAATAAATGTTTCATCTTCAATTTGCATTTCAAACGTTTTTCCATCTGCAATTGTTTTAAATGGAATTCTAAAATCAGAACCATCTGATAAAATAACCATAAAATATTTACCGCGAACTTGTATGGATATTTTGTTTCCAGAACTTACATTCTCTGATTTTACGTCCTCATCGAGCCCGATCGGTGCAGTGGAATCTTCGTTTATTCCTTCTTCTGCAGGAGGTGGAATTTCTCCCGCTTTAATAGAAGTATCTTCTCCTAAACCATGATCAATGGGTTCCGGTGTACTTTCCTCTCCTCCTGGCGCCGCTTCTTCTGCAGGGGTGTCTGCAACAGCTTCCGCAGGTGGAGGCGCTTCAGTAGCTGCTGTATCATCTACAATATCTAGATCTTTTACTTCTACTGACGGTTTTTCCTCACTAGGAGCTTCTGCAGGAGGCTCACTCCCCGCCGCTTCAACAGCGGGTTCTTCTGCAATTGCAATTTCTTCTTCTTTCATGGCTTCCTCCCCTACTGGAATTTCTCCTTCAACGGGATCTGTCGCGACAGCTTCATCCGATGAGGGTGAAATTTCTTCAGTAACAGACTCATCTTCTTTAGGAACTTCTTCAGCACCTGCAACTTCTAATGGTGCCTCTTCCGCTGGAGGGGCATCTTCTCCAACCTCTAAAGGAGCTTCTTCTATTGCTGCTGTTTCCGTTGGCGCTGTTTCTGCTCCTGCAACCTCTAATGGAGGTTCTTCTGGTTTAATTTCAGAAGGAGTTGCCTCAACGGCCGCTACTTCCAAAGGTGCTTCTTCTTCAGGTGGTGGTGTATCACTTGCTATTGCTTCGTCTGCTGAAGGAGCATCACTTGCTATTGCTTCGTCTGCTGAAGGAGCATCACTTGCTATTGCTTCGTCTGCTGGAGGAGCATAACTTGCTATTGCTTCGTCTGCTGAAGGAGCATCACTTGCTATTGCTTCGTCTGCTGGAGGAGCATCACTTGCTA
>NZ_JBIPMD010000287.1:0-3661 GCF_044369315.1 Silvanigrella sp. | reverse complement strand
TCGTCGAATGGATATCTGTCTCCAGTTATATTTGAAATAACTAGACCAATGAAAAAGGTCGGTTAATTGTGTCTATAAAATTGGGGGAAGATCAAACAGGTCCTGAATCTATAACACATGATACAGTAGCTAACTATATTTCAAGCATTACAAATAAAAAAGTTTTTTATCAAAATATATCTTCTTCAGAATTTAAAAAAGATTTACTAAATGCTGAATTGTCTTAACATTATGCAGACTTTCTTGTTACTATAATGGGATTCTTACGAGAAGGATTTAATTCTAAAGTAACCGATTCTGTAAGTAATATATTAGGAAGAAGTGCGATAAGTATAAGTAAATATGTAAATGATTATAAAAAATATTGGCTATAATTGAAAATTTAAAGTTTTTTATAATCGTTTCAATCAAATAAGTTTTAATAAGGTTCCATTATAAAGGGACCTTATTAAAATTCTGGAAAATAGATGCTTACATTTTTATTTAAAGTAATGTTATCAATATGGCCAGTATGACCAGAATCATCGACTACATGAAAATGAATAAAACTTCCGTTATGAGTAAAAATCCCCTCATGTTTTTTAGAATAAAATCCTATTATGTCACCTTTCATATTTTCTTTAAAAATATTTTTTGATGAATCCCGATGGCTCGAATTTGGTTTATTTAAAGGGATAGGGGACAATATGTGATAATTTATAGAATCTATGATACCCGTCACTTTAAAAACAAATGGTTTGTCCAAATCCATTTATGAATTTATAGCTAATTTTTCCAATTCATCTTGAAATTCTTTTATGTTAATTACTTTTTTATTTAAATTTGTGGCCTTTTTCCATTTCTTTACTTCGCTCCAGACTAAAAAAATTGCTTTTTTTTTCATTTGAATTTATTGTTATCAATTGGTTGTTAATTACAGAAGAAATATAATATTTACCATTCATGATTGTAATTTCACCGTCTAGGTTTTCCACAGGTCCTAAGGCATAAATATTCTTTTTATTCGCAAAATCTTCTAAAACAACTTTTGCAGAATAATCACCACTTTTTACAGATTGTATACTTCCCTTATAAAATACTTCTATAGAATAAATTTTTGGATTCGTTATTATTAAAAATAAACAAAAGTAATACTTTAGAATTTTTAATAAGTTAAATAAATTTAAATTCATTTTAAGGAAACCTTATGCAAAAAAAAACAAGATCAATATCAATTGAACTTAAAAATTTTATATTCCCTTATTTTTAAAGTTTCTATTGAATAAAAGCTACTAAATGTTGCTATGTCTCAAGATGAGATTTTTGACACACAAAGTAGCAATTAAAAAAGAAACTTCAGCGGGAGATTACTTTGCTTCTAATTCTCCCGTTGCATATCTTATATTCCAGTTTTGCAATTTAAAGTTTATAAGTGCTTGGGCGCGAGTGGATTCTGCCTGGACTAAATTTGATTGTGCAGTCATGAGATCGATAAAACTTGCAGACCCCACTTTGTATCTTCCTGTCATAACTTGATAGGCTTTTTGAGAAGCAAATATTCCTTTTGCTGAGGATTCAAGCTCTTGAATTGCTAATTTGTAATTTCCATAAGCTGTTCTTGCATCTGCAAGAACTTTTGTGTTTATATTCTCTTCATCTAATTTTAATTGATATGAACTTGTAGCAGCTTGATTGACATTTGCAAAAGTAACAAGGCGATCAAATATATTCCAACTCAAAGTTATCCCAAAATAATATTTCACATTACTTAATAATTGGTCATTTAAATTATCTTGATTATTTGGAACGACATTATTTCCATTAACAGTTTGTGTCTCTAAAATTGTCCCACTGGAAGAAGCAGAAACCATAAAATCAATTTTAGGATAATAACCCGATTTTGCGACTTCAATATCATATTTTGAAGCTTTTGTTAAATTTTGAGAGGCTTTTATATCAAGCCTTTTATTTAATGCTAATTTAATAATCTCGTTTTCGTCATCATATTTTTTTTCAGATTGCGTTTGTTCTAAATTTACTTCTGTAAACTTATAATTTTTTTGGATATCAAGACGCAGTTTTTGAAGAAGAATAATTTGATCATTCCTAATTTTATTTTTTAGCGTTTGTAAATAAGATTCTGCAGAGCTTGTTTGCGACTGTTGTAAATATAAATCGGCAATACTTTTTGAACCTAATCGGGACTGGGCTGTAAGTAATTTCTCTCTTGTTGCAGATTCTTGCAAATTTTGTTCTGCAATTTCAATCATTTTATTATCTAAAATAATTTGTAAATAATTTTGAACAATATCAAGAATAATTTGTTGTTTGACTCGATTTAAAGTAAATTCGCTGGCGTCTTTCTTTAAAAGATAAGAATCTAAAGAAGAAGTATCAGAAAAGCCATTAAAAATATTGAAATTACTTGAGATAGAAAATGTTGAGGTTGTTCCTGAACCATTTACATAAGTTGGAGTGGCTGTTGTTAAATAGGAAGTTCCAGTTGTGTAGTTTGATGCCATTTGGGTTGTTAAGTTAGGTAAGAAATTCGCATAACTTCTTAATACTTGTACTCCATTTAAATCATTCATACTATTTTGTTTTAAGATATCTGTTGAATTTTGAAGAGCAATTTTTAAGCAACCCTCTAAACTTAATTTATAAGTGTTTTGATCAAGAGATGCTTTTGTTCCCTTAATTTCAATCGAATAACATTCAATTTGTAACATTTTAAAAATAAATAAGCTTATAATAAAATATTTACCTAATTTTATCACAATTCCTCACTTTTGGTCAAAAATAGGTCTTATGAGAGTACCCTCATTTAATTCGTTTCCTGGATTTAAAATCACATAGTCACCTTCATTCACATCGGAATGAAAACCAATGATTTTACCATCATTATTTTCTAATTTTATTTGTTTAAAATGAACTTTATTTAGATTGTTTACTAACGCAACAAAGCTTTTGTCTTTTTTTATAATTAAGGATTCCACTGGTAAAATATAATAGGCTTGTGATTTTACTTTTATGTACACTTTTACAAAACTTCCAGAAACTAAAAATCGTTCTTTATTTGGAATATCGACTTCTACTAGCATCATTTTTGTTTTTTGATCTAAATTGTTTGTTATTCTATTAATATTTCCTAAAATTTGTTTCATTGTTGGAATTGTTATTTCTATTTTTACGGGGTCACTTTTTTGAATATAGGGAGCATCATTTTGATCTAAATAGACATTTACTATGAGTTTATTGATATCTGATAATGTAACAATAGGCAAAGCGCTGTTTTGAGAGTTTTCTGCATTTTGAACAAGTGCTCCCATGTCTGCATAGCGCGCTGTAATTGTCCCATCAAAGGGAGCTCGGATTGTTTTCAGTACCTTTTGTGCATTTAATTGAGCCCGAGCAATATCAGAATCTGAAACAGCTTGATCTTTTTCTTGAATGGAAACCAAATTTTCCTTTTGTAATTCAATGGCTCTTTTTGCAATAAGATCTTTGTTTTTAAAATTAGCTAAAGCGGCAAGATAAGCTTCATCTGTAACTGGCGATGTGTCCTCCCAATAAGTGCATTTTACAAACACAATGAATGGAATTAAATTTTTTATAGAGAGTGGTTTTTGATTTTGTTGATAGTATCAAGATAATTCCAAGGTAACCAATCTTTTGGGTTTTG
>NZ_JBIPMD010000083.1:0-12075 GCF_044369315.1 Silvanigrella sp. | reverse complement strand
GTATCTAAAGTATGCACTCCATAAGACACTCCTTTTCCTTCGAATTCTCGAATATTTTTAATATCAAGACGTCTTGGAATATGAGCACCCATTCCTAAACAAAGCATCACTGTTTTTGTATGCATAACTGTGCCATTGCGAGTTTCTACACATAAAATATTATTTCTATTTTTACGAATAAGAACAACTTCTTCATTTAAACTGCTTGGAATATTATAAGGTACACTTTGTGCAAAAAGATTTTTATATAAATCTTTACCCCGTATCGCAGGAATCCCTGTGATATCATATACCCATTTTTCAGGGTAAATTGCAGTAAGCTGGCCGCCAAGCTCATGCCTTCTATCCACTAGCCTTACAGTCATATCACGCAATCCTGCGTAATAAGCCCCAAAGAGACCCACTGGACCGCCACCAACAATTATGGTGTCATAACATTCAAGAAATCCGCCACTCACAACAATTCCTCCTAAATCATTTAACAAAACAGATTCAATGTCTCATTCTTGGCTTGAAACCCGCTTCTTCAAGTTTTTCAAGTAAAGAATATTGATGTTCCGAATTTCTCGTTTCCAAAGATAACTCAACATCAACATCACCAACACTTACTTCGCTGTAAGTGCGATCGTGAATAAGATCAAGCACATTTCCTTCAAGAGATGCAATACATTCTAAAAGCTTTTTCAAGCCTCCTGGCCTATCACTCACGCAGACACTAACACGAAGAACACGTCCTGTAATATTTAATCCTCGTGTTATCACCCTAGTCATAAGTTGAGGATCAATATTTCCTCCACTTACACAGGCAATCACTTTTTTTCCTTCATAAAAGTCGGGTCTCTTTAAAATATCCGCAATAGCAGCGGCTCCCGCTCCTTCCGCTATCACTCTTTCTTGTTCAAATAACCCTAAAATGGCTTTTACTATGTAGTCATCGGTAACTAGAGATAAATTTTCAACATAGCGTGTCATATAATTATAATTTAAATTGCCTATCAAACCTACGGCAATGCCATCTGCAATCGTGGAATGAACTGGTTTTTTTATTGCCGTTTGTTTTTTATTATGAAAACTCTTTACAGCAGAATCATAATATTCTTGTTCAACACCAATAATATTTCCTTTTGACTCTGCTTTAAAAACAAGAGAAGCTCCTGCTGCAAGCCCACCACCACCAACACTGCATACAAAATAATCCACTTCTCCAAATGGCTCATTCGTTATATTTGAAAGTTGAACAAGAGATTCATATGCACATGTAGATTGCCCAATAATGATATCGTAATTATTGTAAGCATGAATAAAATGTGCATTTTCTTTATTTGCAAAAGCGACAGCGGCTTCAGAAGCTTCCTCTAAATTGTCACCTTCTAAGTATAAAGTTGCTCCTAGTTTTTCAGTTGCATCCCTTTTCACAAGAGGAGCTGTTTTTGGTAAAAAGATATGAGCTTCACAGCCTAAATGTTTTGCCCCAAACGCAATACCTTGCGCATGATTTCCAGCAGAAGCAGCACAAACTTTTATATTACTGTTACCTTTATTTTTTTGCATAACATTATAAATTGCATATAACGCACCACGAACTTTAAAAGAGCCATTCGGATTTAAGGATTCCAGTTTTATCCAAATATCGCCACCTGTTAATTCACTTAACCAAACCGAACGCCTTAACGGACTTGGCTGTAAATACTTACTAATAACGGAATGATAAGCTAATTTAATTTCTTCCATCAATTCCTTTGGATTTTCAAAGGTTTTTCCTTCAACTAAATTTAAAAGTTTTAACAGTTCTGGGGACATTGGGTTTCACCTTTCCACTTCAAAAAAAGCAAAAATTTAATAGAATCCTTTTAATCAAAATTGTCCTATCTTCAAAATCTCTGTTAACATAATATTTGCAGGAGAGATAATAAATTTGCCATTGGGCTAATTGAAAAAAAGGCAAAAATGAAAATGAAATTTGAAAGCATATGTAATGTTTTTCCTAAAGAAGAAAAATATTGGCCGTGCCTCCATCCCTCCAAAGCTCTTCCCTTTTTTATTCGGACTTATTTAAGGCAACAATTTGGTGGAATTTTTGCCGCAAATGATCTTTATAAAAAAAATACGCCAACAAGATTAGGTATTGCTACAAAACCATTTGAAATTGGAGATCCTATCTCAACAATTTCTATGAATCATTTTATCAAAACCCAAGAATTGATCACCAAAATTGATTATGGAGCTGGCAGACAAAAAGTGATTGTTGTTTTCCACAGCTATTCGAATATGACTTATCAATCCGAATATAGCTCCATAAACAAAGGGCAACTTGCCAATGGATTGGTCGCCATTATTGAAGAAGCGCATAGCGGTTTATCACATTCATTTCATGTTCTTAACGTAACAGCGAAAGACCTCTTTGAAGGTTGCAAATATATAGGAAAAGAATTTCATAACGCTGACTATGCCTATATTATTAGTGATTTATTATTTGATACAGAAGATAATTATGCCGCAGCTAATAAAGCACTTGAAATTATAAATTTTTTTAATTTAAAAAAAGCAATTTTTTTAATTACACGAGATCCTTTAGAATATCCAAATGAAGATGAAGAAATTGAAGAATTAATTCCTTGGGAAAAAAACATATATGAAAATAAAAAAACCCACTTTAGTGGAAATGAATACAAAAAAAATATTGAAGAACAATTCAATTTTTTATCACAAAAATTACTTGAAAAAAATCATTTAGCAAAAATAGTTCATTCTAAAGAAACGCTAATAAGCTTTATTGATTTTATTTTAATAGATATTTTTAGGAAAAAATAAAATGTTTCCCATTTTACTGTCTTGCTTAGTATCTTTAATTACAATTTTTATTCTTTTTTTTCAAGTTCAAAACATAAATCCAAGAAAAATTCCTTCTTGGTTTTTTGGAAAAGAAAATAAAAAAACAATTAAAAATAAAATATTATTTAATAGGCCTCCATTAATCCCATTAATTTTAATTATATTAGCCACAATTGCTTTTGCAATTAGTTATTATCCCCAAAAAGAAGCAAAAGGAATTTTACCATTAAATAAGTCTGCATTAATATGGATAGATCCATCTTTACAAGCAAAACTTTCACGCGAAAATTCAAATTTTAATCCTCAAAGAGAAGCGGATAAAATTTCTGATCTTGGATATATAAATTTTGGGTTAGAAAGCTTTTTTAAAATTCAAAATGGAAGACCGAAAATTGAATATAAAATAATAGAATTAAAGTCTAATAATGATATATATGAATTTTTAAAAGAACAAAATAACCAACCCATTTCACCATTTACTCAATCAATTTTAAGCGACGAAGTTTCAAAAATTTTAAATAATAATGAAAATTTTCATGATAAAAAAAATACAATAATAGCATTTTCTGATGGCTATTCAGAATCTATTCAAGGTATTTATTCTTTAAAAAAGTTTTTTGATAACGGAATTTTGTTTAAATATAAAGCTTTTGATTACAGTGTAAAACATCAAAAAGAAATCGTCCCCACCGATCTTTTTTCTCTTTGGGGTGAAAAAACAGATTCTAAAAATTCTTTTACATCTTTTAATTCTTATAAATCTATCATACCAGAAGAAGCAAGACCCCACTTTTTTATAACTTCTTACCATGTAAACACGGATAATTTTCAAGTTTTAATTACAAAAAATAATAAAAAACAACTTCCTCTTTTTATAGGCTGCTCAAATCGTTTTCCTAGCCCAATCGAGTTAGATTCCTTTTCTAATTTAAGAACATTAGTAAGTTTTTTTGGAAATGATTTTATAGAAAAAAATTGTGAAAAAGAAAAAAACAGTTTTGAACATAATTTTAATAAAAATATATGGAAATATAGAAACTCAACAGTATGGATAGTACAATTAAATGATCAAATTTTATCTACTATGAATGACGATCTTACATTTTGGGTTCCGGAAGGATTTGATCCTAATTATGACACATTAGTATACACAGCGGGAAATAATTCTACATTACAAACAAATGAAGAAAATAGAGCAGAAAAAATTGCTGTGCAACTCGATTCAGGTTCTTTCCCATTAACACTATTATTAATTCCTCCACCACCAGGTGCAGAGTTAGGAGTTAAATTCCCAGATGATAATCGCACTTATAAAGGAGTATTTAAACCATTTTTAAATACAAGTAATGGCACTACATTAGCTTGGAAAGCAAGCTCATTGCCCTTTTTTTATTTAAGAACTTCGACTGCAACGCCAAATGGTGAGTTGGGAAGATCAAGAACATGGACTCATTTTTGGTTTGAAGTTGCAAATAATATAAAAGAATCAAATCTTTCATATACAAAAATCAATCTAGATGATGTCTCAAGACTAAATGATAAATTAGAAGAAGCAGAAATAAATGCAAATGATAAATTTACAGAATTTTTAAATTTAGATACTTTAAATTTTTCAGAAACAAAAAATCTTTCTCTTGGTTTATACAAATTAGAAAATAAAAACCGATGGATTTTATTTAACTCATTAAGAGAAGGAAAAAATAGTATTTATATTTCACCAGAAGATTTTAACCAAGCTTTTTCAAATTCAACAATATCTACAAAAAATCAAATTCAGAAAAATTTTGGCGAATCTATTTTACCTCTTATTGCAGCCATATTGGGAAGTTTCATTTTATTATTACTATGGAAAAAAAATAAAAAAAATATTACTTATCCCATACTATTTCTCCTTATTTCCTATCAAAATAAACCTTTATTTGCTCAATCAAAACTAGAAAATTTTAATCTACCCTTTTTCACAAATAATAAAGTATCGACTCAAAATATTGAACAAGAAAATATTCCTTTCCGCATAGCTTGGTGTGGGAAAGAAATTCCAGCTGTTATTGAAAAAAATTATTCTGACTTACGTAATATAATTATGAAAAGAGGAACAATAGTCTTTCCTAAAAAACTAAAAACAAATAATTGTACACCTGGAGAGGCTGAAATTTGGTGGACAAATGATTTTCGTGAATTAAATATTAAAAATTTACATAATCATATTTCTAATGGTGGTATATTTATATTAGAAGGAACTAAAGAAATACCTCCTCAATTTTTTGAATTAAATGATCAAAGTATTGGTATTGAATGGGAATCTCCTAAAAAAAGAGGAATGTTTTACCGAAGTTTTTATTTATTAAATAGCTTAGATGGCTGTATCAATGACTCATCAAAAACGCTCATTTTAAAAAAGAAAATAAATGCCCAAGCTCCTTACGGGTTAGTTACTAGTGCTCATTTTTTATCAAATGGAGAAGATTGTTTTAAAAATAATAATGACTTCAAAATACGTAGTTTTATAAATATCATGTATTCTTTTTTAACTACAGATTATAAGGAAGATCAAATTCAATTGCCTGAAATCTTAAACCGCATACGTAACCTTGGGTTAGAGCCATGAAAAAAACTTTTGTCTATTTATTAAGAGGAATTATAATACTTTCATTATTTATTCCGATAGTAATTCCATTTATCTATGTTAAAGACAGTGATGAAAATAATTCCTATTTAAATATTTTAATACCACAAGATACTCAGTTTAAGATAGAAGATAAAATTAACATTGAGAATATTATTAATAAAAATTTTGGAAGTAACATAACAATAAATTATCAAAATTATGGTTTAAATGAAAGTATACCATCACAAGATTATGATGATTTACTAGGGCATCTTTCAAAAGCTAAAGGGGTTTCTGTAATTTTATCAAAAAGCGCTTTTTTTGGAGAAGACGCAAAAATATTTACAAATAAATTAAAAGAAACAATTTTATATAAAGAAAATAAAATTTATTTTCTTCCCATTCAGCAAGTATTAAAAGATAAAAAAAATGAGGAAGACTATTTAGCTTTATCAGATATATTTATTCCTAAAATAAGTTTTTTAGGAGAAGAAAGTATTGCTTCTGTAAATATTATTGGAAAAGTTAAATCACATTCTGAAATTCAAGCAGAAATTGTAATTCATTCTGGCGACTCATTTTTAAACTCAAAAACATTTCATTTTAAGGTTCCTAAAAATGGACTTGTAAATACAACGGTAGATATTCCAATAAATTTTACCAAAACGGGAAATCAAGTTATTTCGGCAGATATTACATCGAGCTTAACAAACCCTCCTTTAAATTCGGCAAGCACAACTGTTCAAGTTGTTTATTCGAAGACAACGTTATTGCATATTAGTGTCGGACCCGATTGGAGTTTAAGAACGTTAAGACAGAAATTAAAATTTTGGCCAAATTTAGATTTATTAAGTTATTATATATTAAGAGAAACAAATAGCGATCAAAGTATACCAAATTCACAATTATCTTTAATTGAATTTCCAGCAGACAAATTATTTGGAGTAAGTTTACAAAATTTTCATGGAATCATTGCTCAAAATTTTTTATTTGATACTTATCTTGGCGAAAGAGAATCTGAAAATTTAATTCATTATGTTAAAAATGGGGGGCGACTTGTTATTCAAGGCGGTCCCTTATCTTTTTTAAGTGAAAATAGCTCAATAAAATCGATATTTCCTTGTGAAAATAAACCCAAATGGGATTATGAAAACCTATATCATTGGACTGCAAATGATACAAATTTTATTAGCAATCATAACTTTTATTCTAGTCTTTCTAATATCGTAACACACTACACAGCCATCAATTGCAAACCTAAAAAAGAAGCTATTATTTTAGCTAAAACAAAAGAAGGCGATCATCCTATTTTGCTAGCTATGCCAGCTGAAAAAGGCATTGTTCTCTCTTTTTTAGCTGGAGATTGGCTATACGGGTATACTCAAGAAAAAATTCAAAATACGGCTGAAGTTGCTCTAAGAATGAAAGACTCAGACAGTAGTGAATACGTTTTTAATTGGATGGTCGAATTTTTACAGAGAAGACAAGATAGTGGAATAAGAGCCCCAGATATCGCGGGCCCCCGTATTTATGCAGACGATAGCACTTTAAGAGTGAAAAGCAGAGGAGGGATACAAATAGATAAATCTGTTACATTAGCAACCGATTCTAAAAAATTTTTAAAAGCAAATACGTTTATTTTAAATCATTTAGATAAAGAAATGATCAAATTACAAAACCCAATGAATTCAATTATAAATATTCAAAATAAAAATAAAATAAACAGCACTTCTGTGAGTTTAGCCCTCGGATTAGAGGATAAAGACTCCGAAATCCTAAAATTTGGAACTTGGCCTATTTTTCCATCCAATGCAAAATCTCAAGAAAACAAAGAAAATCCATTTTTATTTGAAGGAATACCTGAATTATCGGAAATAAATGCCGATCTACCTAAAGATGTTTATGTCGTTTCCAAAAAAGTACCCTTAATTGTTGCGTACCCTTGGATCTTGGCATTTGCTCTTTTGTTATTAGGAATTGAGCAGTTTTTGGCTCGTATTTTATGGAGAAAGTATTTTTGATATGCTTAGCTATAAAAAGGTGATATATGCATCCTAAAATTCCTAAGCGTCGTGAACCCAGATATGAGACGGCGATAGTGGCTGAGATTTTTACGAATAGATGGAACCCGTTAATATCTAAAAGGGTTGTTGTACTTAATCTCTCTTGGAAAGGCTTTAAGCTCGAATTTATTGCAAAAGACAAATTAAATATTAAAACAGGCAAATCCTTATCCTTAAGACTGCCAATTGATCAGTTTAATATTTCAAATGTAAAATATTTAAAAATTGATATTGTAGTCAAATGGTGTGATAAAGAATTGAAAAGAATTGGTGGGGTACTTATTCACCCTAAAGGTGAAAAAGCCATTATTCTTGGAAATCTCATTCAAAAACTTGCTTTATTAAAACAAACAGAAGATGACTTAAGTGAAGGAAGCCAAAAACAACTCGATAGAGATAATGAAGTAGCTTCCTAAAACAGGAGGCTTTTTATGTCATTTTTTAAAAATAAAAAAAATTTTATTCTTGAAATTCAATCAAAATCACGAAATGAAATTACAGAAACATTGGAAAACGTCTTTCCCGTTTATAATTTCTCAGAATGGAAAATATTTACATCTGAAGACTCTATAAAATTAAACGTTTTAAAAAACAAAGAATCTTTTTTATTTGAGCTTAAAAGTAAATCAAAAAAACCTTTTGGAATGATTGTAAGCTCTCCTAAAGAAATTGAAATTGCTTCTAAATATGCTGACTTTCTATATATTCCGGGAGAAATATGCAGGCAAAGCGATATTTTGGAGAACGCAGCAAATACAAAATTACCCTTATTTGTTGAGCGCGGATCATTTTTAGCTCCGAATGACATATCACGAATAATAGATAAATTAGGGGTTGCCGATGTTGCTATTGTTGATTGCGGTTCTGCAAATGGATACTCGGACTCCGTTTTAGACCCCCGCGTTCTTCACACGCTACAAAATTCTGGAAAACCATTTGGTGTTAACTTAAGTGATCTGTTAAGTCCTGAAGGCGCAAAATACACCCACCGGCCTCATTGGTTGATGAACCATGATTTTATTAGCGCTTTTATTAATACAGGCAATGCTTTTGGTGCCTTATTTTTTGTTATTAAATGTTATGGTTATGGAAATATTTCCATAAATAATATTATTCATAAAATCCCAAGGAATAACTAATGTCATTAAAAAATAATAATCAATTCCCAGGAAATTGGGATGGAAAAATTACAGATAACATTACTTTATCAAGAAAAAAACCTGTCATTATTGCAGGTCCTTGCATGCTTGAATCCATTTCTTTAGGTCTTGAAGTTGGAAGTTTTTTAAAAAATAAATGCGAAAAATTAAACCTTCCTTTTGTTTTTAAAAGTAGCTATGATAAAGCAAATAGAACAAGCGCATCTAGTGTTCGAGGTCCAGGATTAAATACTGGTCTTGAATGGTTAAAACAAATTAAAAAAGAGCTTAATGTACCAATTTTAACTGATGTTCATTCCAGTGAACAAGCTTTAGAAGCTGGTAATATTGTGGATATCTTACAAATTCCAGCATTTCTTTGTAAACAAAGAGAGCTTCTTATTGCTGCAGCTTCAACAAATAAAGTTGTGCAAATTAAAAAAGGACAATGGGTTTCTGCTGAAGAAATGATTGAAATAGCTCATTTTATCGAAAAATGTGGCAATTCAAAAATAATCCTTGTCGAACGTGGCACCTGTTTTGGTTATAATAATCTTGTTGTCGACTTTAGAAACCTTATTGATATGAATAAAGAAGGCCATGCTGTTATATTTGATGCCACACACTCTGTACAACTCCCAGGCGCTTCAAATGGAAAATCATCGGGTCTTCGCCATATGGTTCACCCGCTCACAAGAGCAGCCATAGCAATCGGAGTAGAAGGAATTTTTATGGAAGTTCATAAAGAACCCTCATGCGCGTTATCCGATGCAGACACTCAACTCACGATGGAAATGGCAGATACCATTCTTGAAGACATTGCAAAAATGAT
Organism: Silvanigrella sp.; assembly: GCF_044369315.1. NCBI lineage: Bacteria > Pseudomonadati > Bdellovibrionota > Oligoflexia > Silvanigrellales > Silvanigrellaceae > Silvanigrella > Silvanigrella sp. The sequence continues at coordinate 2,601 of NZ_JBIPMD010000083.1, read as the reverse complement.
AAATGAATCTTAATTTAATTTTGATAGACAATAATTTTTATAACTATCTAAATTTTCCAACTTTGTATTAATAAGAAAATCATCATTTAATTGCTTTTCTAAAGCGTAAGACACCCAGCAATGCGCGTATGAAGAAGGATGCGGTGAATTCCAAAATAGAGCTAATTTTGTTCTTTTTCCATTTTCATCGACACAAGAGTTATTTTTATTAGCAAAAATATTTGTTTCTTTACCTATTTGTGTCAATGCTGCTTTATAATAACCACCATTATAACAAAAATCCTGAATATAATTTATTTTAGAACCAGGAACTTTATATTTGGTATCCATTTTAGAAAAACCATAATCATAAGAAGAATCATCTAAAATATTTTTATTATTCATGAGTTTTTCAAAATCAGAAGCGATATCTAATGTTTTGATATTAATTTTATTTCCTAGATTATCTTTTAATAATTTTAAAGAAGTATCTAAATAAAAATTATATTTTTGAATTGCTTCTGTCATTTTTAACGAAAATTCATTTTTATTTTTCACATCATCTGAATATTTATTATAATTTGATGTTACGATAGCTGGAGTTTTTCCAATATCAGGTAGATTTATAATCATAAAATGATTAGCACCAATATTATTTAACATTTTTATTTGATTTATAATATTATCTTCGGCTCTTTTATATATATAATTCACCCCACCAACGGAATCTGGATTATCAAAAATTGCATGTGCAGGTTGATTATTTTCAAATTTTTCTAAAAAATCATTTGCTCCAATCCACAATACAAAAAGAGTTTCTGCTGTATTTGTTAATTTTTGATTCGTACTATAATAGGAGTCATTTGTTAAATAAGAATTCATGTAAGAATTTACATAATACTTTGAGCTACCTGTAAATAAATTTCTTGCCGCTGTTACAAATGATGTTGGAATATTATTTGCAAAAGCATCGTTTGTTCCGTCCGTTTTTGCACCACCATAAGCAAAATTAAGAACCGGTAAATGTGTTCTTTCCGTCAGATAATCATTCCAAACATAACCATCTGTAAAACGTCCATTCCAGAATGGAAAAAAGGGCATAATTTTAGCCCATCTCTTTAAATTTCCAGGGTCGGAAAGGCTATCTCCAAATAATACAATTTGTTTTATTTTTGAATTAGGCTGTTCTGCTTTAGCAAATTGAATGGGATATTCATAACCATCAAAATCAGATGTAGAAGCTTTAAACTCATATAGTTTAAAAGATGAATTTATCTTTTGAATTGCAAAATTACATTTTGAAACAATATCAGCATAGGAATATTTTTCCTCTAAAAAAAAGCCATCCTGAATTTTTCCTGTTAACTTTGTCCAACCTGAAATAATTGAGTCTCCATTTACAGCCCATGCATAGTTTTTTCTTGCACCAAAAGTTAGAACTTCTATACTTGGATACATTAAATTTGGATTGTCATTATCTAAACCTTTTTTTGTATCGTAATAATAACAAGCAATATAATATCCCGAATTTGAAAATTTCATTTTTGGATAAATAGATTCACTTGCAAAAAGAGAATTTGAAAATAATAAACCTGAAATACATAAAAACGAATTTTTGAGAAACAAAGATGACGAATGCGACATACAATCTCTCCACTAAATAATATTGTTAAAATGTTTAAAAAAAATACAATATTTATAATGGCCAGTCAAACAATTAATTTATTTAATTTTGTAAAAATGAATTAAATAATAAAAAATATAAACCGAATAATATTCTTATCAGTCATGTATAAAAGTTATAATAAATAATACAAATAAATCCATATTCCTCTAAAATAATACAATTCTTAATTAATTTAGAATTTTAATTGAGATAAATTAATTTACAAATTTAAAAAAAAAAGAGATGTCACAATTTTGTCTTGTCAATATTTTGACTGAAAAATAAAAAAAAATGCTCCATTAATTTAATGGAGCAACCCCGTCTAAAGTTTTTTAATTAGTAAAAAATAACGTTATAGGATTCTGCTGAAGTACTCTTAGCACAATATTTCACTAAGTCAGAATTTTTAATAAAAATATCTAGAGCTTTTGCTGCATTATTTTTAAGATCATTTGCAAATATTGGATTTACAATTGCTGGAGTTCCTGAATTTACTTTTGTAGAAGTTACAACAATATTTTTACAGTTACCATTTGCAATTGTTGCTTTAATTGTTGCATCAGTCTCATAAGCACCAATTAAAGGGACATTAATTACTTTAAAACCAACATGATCTACATTAATTGCTACTAATTTACGATCACTGTTTAGATCAAAAGTACCAGCAACAGTAATTGGTGCATTTTGATCTACGGTTCCGCGTTTAAATGTATCAATCATTTCTTTAATAATTTTATTTTGACTTTCTTTACTTACAACAGTACTTAAATTGAAAGTATCAGCATAAGCTGAGCTTGATAATGCAGATAATACTAAAAGAGCACACTTTAATTTGGTAGGTAGAGACATGACTTTTATTTCCTTTCAAATAAAGTAATTCATTGCCATGAAACCCCTGCAGAACCGGACTTGTAGTTTTCCCACATCCGGCTCCCAGAGATGATATTCATTGCGTA